>CAYTIZ010000310.1:0-3075 GCA_964437885.1 uncultured Enterobacteriaceae bacterium | reverse complement strand
AAGTCACCGTTTTTATTGTCATTGATGGCTTATTATAAGTGGTTGAGCTTGATGACGTTGATTATGTCATGGCCGCTATTGTTGGTGCAGCAGGATTACTGCCTACATTAGGTGCGGCGAAAGCCGGTAAACGTGTATTACTAGCCAATAAAGAAGCGCTTGTTATGTCTGGTAAGTTATTCATGGATACCATCGAGGAGAATAATGCTGAATTATTACCGATCGATAGTGAGCATAATGCCATTTTTCAATGTATGCCGACGGATTTTGCCAAAGATGTCGAGAAGTTAGGTGTTAAGAAAGTTTTGTTAACTGCTTCAGGCGGGCCTTTTCGCACGACGCCATTCGAGCAATTATCTTATGTGACACCTGAACAGGCATGCGCGCATCCGAACTGGGTTATGGGCAGAAAAATATCAGTCGATTCTGCAACGATGATGAATAAGGGGCTTGAAGTCATCGAAGCATGCTGGTTGTTTCATATTCAAGCTGATTTTATACAAGTCGTTATTCATCCCCAAAGCGTCATTCATTCTTTGGTTGAATATAATGATGGTTCGGTATTGGCACAATTAGGAAATCCGGACATGCGTACCCCTATCGCTTATGGGCTGGCTTGGCCAGAAAGAATTGATGCCGGTGTTGAACGATTGGATTTATTTGATATTGCGCAACTCGACTTTGTCGCGCCAGATGAAGAGCGATTTCCTTGTTTGAGACTTGCTCGTGAAGCTATGCTACAGGGGGGGACGAGTAGTGCTATTTTGAATGCAGCGAATGAAATTGCTGTAAATGAATTTTTGCAAAAACATATTCGATTTACTGATATCAATCGTGTTATTGAAGAAGTGTTAGAAAACGTGACACAACATGAAGCAACATCACTTGATATTATTCTTGAAGATGACAAATTGGCACGGGATTATGCGATGCGGTCGATTAAGGAGTTGGCGGCATGATCGATATTCTTCAATCCATTCTTGCCTTTATTGTTGCTCTTGGCGTATTAATTACATTTCATGAGTTTGGTCATTATTGGGTAGCCCGTCATTTTGATGTAAAAATTCTACGGTTTTCTATAGGTTTTGGTCGAGCAATTTATAAAAAGAATTTTGGTAAAGATAATACAGAGTTTGTTATTGCCTCTTTGCCTTTAGGTGGCTATGTCAAAATGCTGGATGAGCGGGAAAGTGAAGTTGAAGAAGAAGAGTTACCTCGTTCATTTAATTACAAGCCGCTTTGGCAGCGATTTGCGATTGTATCTGCTGGCCCAATATTTAATTTCATTTTTGCAATATTTGCTTACTGGATAATTTTTGTCGTCGGTGTGAATGGGCTAAAACCGTTTATTGGTGAGGTAGAGCCTGCATCAATAAGTTCGCAATCTGGTTTAGCATCAGGTCAGAAGATATTATCAATAAATGAAGTTAAAACACCGACGTGGTCGGCGGTACTCGATGAATTGGTCAATCACACTGTCAGCGGAAATGTCATCATTTTAGAGGTTATTGATAGCGATGGTGTGGAGCAAAAAGTAAAAATTGATCTTTCTGAAATATCAATAGATGAAATGGCTGAAGGGAATTTATTAGAGGCTTTGGGTTTAAGTGTTATTAAATTAAAATTAGCTGCAATTATTGGTGAGGTATTACCAGGTGGTATCGCTGAAAAAAGCGGGCTACTTCAATATGATGAAATACTGAGTGCAAATAATGAGATCGTGACGTCATGGGGAGAATGGGTAGCAATGATAAGAAAAAGCCCGGATCAAGTGCTTGATGTTGAAGTTTTACGAGGCGACTCAATAATTAAGATTGAAATGATTCCTGAGCGTATTCAATCTGACAATGAGGTGATTGGTCGTATCGGTGCTGCAGCATTTAGACCTGATCATTTGTTTGATTCCTACTTTATGATCGAAAGTTATAGTTTGCCTGATGCTTTTATAAAAGCATTGAAAAAAACATGGGAAATGTCAGTGCTAACTCTTCGAGTACTTGGTAAAATGATCGTTGGCGAAGCATCAGTAAAAAATTTGAGCGGCCCAATAAGTATTGCGAAATATGCAGGTCAATCAGCGGATATTGGCTTGGTTGCATTCTTGAGTTTTATGGCGATAGTGAGTGTCAGCCTGGGTGTGCTGAATCTATTGCCAGTACCGCTACTGGATGGTGGGCACTTAATGTTTTACCTTGTAGAGCTTGTCATAGGAAAACCGGTTTCTGAAGCAATACAAATACTCGGACAACAAGTAGGGTTAGTCTTGTTGTTAGGTTTAATGAGTATTGCTATATTTAACGATATTACCCGTTTAATAGGGTGATTATTATAAAAATAAAAAAGTAACAATTGGATACAGCTCAAAGCTAATAAAATACTTTAAGTTTTAATAGGATTGTTGTCTTATGTGGTTCTATCGCAGACAGCGCAAGTTATTATAAAAATAAAAATTAACAATCATATGCAAATCAAAGTTAAGAATATACTTTATGTTTTAATACTAACGTTGTCGATGACTGTTCCATTGCAGGCGGCACAAGAATTTGTCATTGAAGATATTCGTGTCGAAGGATTGGAGCGAGTCACACCGGGAACAGTATTTAATTACTTGCCGATGAAAGTGGGAGATACCTTCGATGATTCCCGTTCATCGGAAGCCGTTCGGGCATTGTTTAAAACTGGTTTTTTTGATGATGTCAGGCTTGAGAGGGATGGAAATATTCTGGTTTTCATTCTTGATGAACGCCCAGCGATTGGTTCTATTACTATGTCTGGTAATGAAGATATCGATACTGATGATCTTTTGGAGAACCTTAAACAATTTGGTTTTTCAGAAGGTAGGGTATTTGTGCAGTCTCAACTGGATCAGACAGAACAGGAATTGCAGCGTCAATATTACTCCTTTGGGAAATATGCGGTCAAAATTAATTCCACGGTTACTGAACTTGATAACAACCGGGTCGGTATTTTGATTGAAGTTTCGGAAGGATTGGCAGCTAAAATCAAAAAAATTAATATTGTTGGCAATACTGTTTTTAAAGAGAAGAAGTTACTTAAACAATTCAAATTAAGTAC
>CAYTIZ010000309.1:0-3104 GCA_964437885.1 uncultured Enterobacteriaceae bacterium | reverse complement strand
AAAAAACAAAAAATATCATCGTACTGCCTATCATTAATGACTTCGACATCGCGACCTATTATGATTAAATCGTAAAAACAAATAATATGATTACTCAACATCAATACCTGAACTCTTCGATCCTCATCATATTTTGCATGTTCTTATTGATGGGTTGCAGTCAGGATGATGATGAGATAAAAATCGTTGGCAGATGGTATACCCAGTCTCAAATCGATCTTGGACAGACACTCTATGCAGGGGATTGTGCTATTTGCCATGGCATCAAAGCTGAAGAAACCGTACACTGGAAACAAAAATTACCCGATGGTTCTTATCCACCACCGCCACTCAATGGTACTGCCCATGCCTGGCATCATTCCATGAGTACCTTAATGCGAACCATAGATAATGGCGGTATTCCTTTGGGCGGTAAGATGCCTGGGTTTAAGGGAAAATTCAATGATAAGGAAAAAATTTCACTCATTTCCTATTTTCAAAATTTCTGGTCTGACGAAATCTATCAAGCCTGGTTGCAACGGGGTGGATTAAAGTAGTCTGTGATTGATTGATCTATCTCTTCACAAAGAAGCATTAACATCAATGAGCATCGATACAAGCCAGTGCATGGAAACGATCCAGATGCATCGCAGTGTGCATTTTTGATTCTGAATGATATTCAGTCGCCCCTGGTTCACGCAATACCGTAAGCTAGCATAGCATCAGCCACTTTAACAAAGCCGGCAATATTGGCACCGGTAACATAATCAATGTGACCCTCTTTGGTCTTTCCGTGTTCGACACACTGTTGATGAATATGTGACATTATTTCCTGTAATCGATGATCTATATCCTCACGGGTCCAGGGGATGCGCATGGCGTTTTGACTTTGCTCCAGACCGGACACTGCCACACCACCAGCATTGGCCGCTTTGGCAGGCGCAAACAGAACACCTGCTTCACGCAAATAGTGTACGGCTTCGAGTGTGCTGGGCATGTTGGCGCCTTCAGCAATGAGTTGTATGCCATTCTTAACAAGCAGCCTGGCGTTCGCTTCATCCAGTTCATTTTGTGTGGCACAGGGGAAGGCCAAATCGGCTTCAATAGACCAGGGACGTTGATCTGCATAAAATGTTGCTGCTGGATACTCCTCGACGTATTCGCTAATCCTTGCTCTACGTTGATTTTTGAGATCCATAACCCACGCTAGTTTGGCTTCGTCAATCCCGTCCGGATCGTGAACAAAACCACTGGAGTCTGAAAGTGTTAGTACCTTCGTTCCTTCCTCGAGTAATTTTTCTGCACAATATAGTGCAACGTTACCCGAGCCGGAGATCAAGGCTGTCTTGCCTTGCAGGGATTCACTACGTTGTGCCAACATATCCCTGGTGAAATACACGACGCCATAACCCGTTGCTTCGGTTCGGATCAGACTGCCACCGAAGGCCAGTCCTTTTCCTGTCAATACACCCGTAAACCGATTTTGTATACGTTTATACTGACCAAACAAATAACTGATTTCCCTAGCCCCGACTCCGATATCACCTGCAGGCACATCGGTATCTTCACCGATGTGTCGTGACAGTTCCGTCATCATAGACTGACAAAAGCGCATTACTTCGCGGTCACTTTTTCCTTTTGGATCGAAATTGCTTCCGCCTTTTGCGCCCCCCATAGGCAAACCAGTTAAAGCATTTTTGTACACTTGCTCAAAACCGAGGAATTTCAATATACTCTGTGTGACGTTGGGATGAAAACGCAAGCCACCTTTATAAGGCCCAATCGCATTGTTAAATTGTACGCGCCAGGCCCGGTTACAACAGATGTGGCTTTCATCGTTTTCCCAACACACCCGAAAAATCACGATGCGATCAGGTTCTGTCATACGTTCCAGAACATGTCCGTCATTGTATATTGGATGCGCCAACATGAAAGGCATGACGGATTCAGTGAATTCCTGAACGGCCTGATGGAATTCATATTCGGCTGGGTTACGTTCTCGAATACCGGCATTAAATTCATCAATCCTGGTTTGTATGTTATTTGATTTCGCTGTTGTCATATTGTCACTCCTGATCACGGTTATCTTAGACGTAGAATCGCCATTAAAATATATAATTTAATGTGTAAATATTCGTTCAAGACGATCTGCTGCATATGGATTAACAAATGCGGGGCAAGGGATCTCTTCGAGTGCTGCCAGCGAACGCTCTACCCAGTCTCGCCATCAAAATCACGCCTGATCGATAAATTTTATCACTCAATTTTCTTCAAACGATTCGATTAACAAACAGATTGTGTGACCATCCGGAACACCATCAGGCATATCCTCCCAATGAGTTAACGCTTCTTCCATACGTTCCTGAAGTTGCAATGCCTGATCAATTTTCTTTCTGTTCTCAACAATACGACCTTGTATTATTTCCCTTACCCTGGGGCAAGGAGATTTGTCCTTTTCACATTCCTGGAAAATCTGCGTAATCTCATTCAAGGTATATCCAAGGTGTTTTGCCCTGTGAATAAATTTTAGTCGCTTTATATCTACTTTATTGTAGAGCCTGTAATCATTATCCGTATTACGCTCCGGCTGAAGCAGGCCGAGGCGTGTATAGTAACGAATGGCATCAGTAGTCACTTCACATTGCTTTGCTAATTCATTTACGAGAAACATAGGGCTATTCCTTTTACAGTTGTCTGTATTTCAGTATTAAAATTATGAGTATTTATAATTATCAATGCGTCAACTAAAACCATAAGCGAATACCCGCTACGAACGCTAAGTTATCAATTTCCTCGACATTTGCACGTGCAAAATCTGCCGTATCACCAAATTGGTTTGTCCAGGACAGTCCTATATAAGGAGCAATCTCCCTGCGTATTTCATAACGCAAGCGTAAACCCAGTTGAATATCATTAAGACCCTGGCCGACACCAATCTCGCGCACTTCGCTTGTGGCAACATTGATCTCAAAACGAGGTTGCAATATTAATCGCTGAGTAAACAGCAGATCGTATGTAGCGGTGATGCGAGCAGATACATCACCATCATCGCTGACAAAGAGTGCGGGCTCGACCTCGAACCAGTAAGGAGCCAAGCCCTGAAAACCAATGACCGCAAAAAAACG
>CAYTIZ010000308.1:2162-3152 GCA_964437885.1 uncultured Enterobacteriaceae bacterium | reverse complement strand
AAACAGGTGCTCGTGGCCTACGTTCGATAATGGAAAATGTCTTGTTAGATACAATGTACGATTTACCCTCAATGGATGATGTTAGTAAAGTAGTTATAGACGAAGGTGTGATAAACGGTGAATCTGATCCGTTGATGATCTATGAAGGTTCAGAGATGTCAAAGGCGGTATCTGAATAAAATTATTCTATACTGTTTTTCCCACCCTTATCCGTTGCATAATTCGTGATTGCAACACATGTTCTCTTGAAAAGGGATAAATAAGTCACAATATCAAGAAGACGATATACTTATATTCTTAAGAAAAGAAACTAATTTAATAAAGGTTTTTATGACACAAGAAACTGAAGCTTTTCCAGTATTACCTCTGCGCGATGTTGTGGTTTATCCACATATGGTTATTCCTTTGTTTGTCGGCCGTGAAAAATCAATTAAGGCTCTGGATAAGGCAATGGAAGGTAATAAGCAAATTTTGCTTGTTGCTCAAAAAAGCGCTGCAGAAGATGATCCCGGCCAGGATGAGACTTATGACATAGGAACAATGGCAAATATTCTACAGTTATTAAAATTACCTGATGGCACCATTAAGGTACTTGTTGAAGGTACGGCTAGAGCAAGCATAAAAGAATATAAAGAAATTGATGGAATGTTTGTTGCCGATGTAGAGCTATTTGAAGCAAGTGTCATCGATGAACAGGAAATGGATGTTCATGCACGTTCGGCGATGAATCAGTTTGAACAGTATGTGAAGTTAAATAAGAAAGTGCCGCCAGAGATAATTTCTTCGCTGGCAAGTATTGATGATGCCAGTCGTCTAGCTGACACTATTGCGGCTCATATGTCGATAAAAATTGAAGAAAAACAACATGTTCTCGAAATTATTGATATTAAAGAACGACTTGAGCATCTGATTCATTTGATGGAATCTGAAATTGATTTATTGCATGTTGAGAAACGAATTCGTGGTCGAGTTAAATCTCAAATGGAAAAA
>CAYTIZ010000308.1:0-2152 GCA_964437885.1 uncultured Enterobacteriaceae bacterium | reverse complement strand
TATCTGAATGAACAAATGAAAGCGATACAGAAAGAATTAGGAGAAATGGATGATGTTCCTAATGAAATTGACGAACTCGCTGAGAAAATTGAAAAAGCGGGAATGCATAAAGAAGCTAAAGAAAAAGCAGAGTCAGAATTAAATAAACTAAAAATGATGTCGCCAATGTCTGCTGAGGCAACAGTTGTTCGTAACTATGTAGATTGGCTTGTTGGTGTGCCGTGGAAAAAGCGCAGTAAAGTATCGCAAGATATTTTAAAAGCAGAAGAGATTCTTGAAGAAGATCATTATGGTCTGGAAAAAGTAAAAGAACGTATTCTTGAATATTTGGCAGTACAACAACGTGTTAAAAAAATGAAAGGGCCTATTTTGTGTCTGGTGGGACCTCCTGGTGTTGGCAAAACCTCATTGGGTCGTTCAATAGCAAGAGCAACTAGTCGTAAATTTGTTCGTATGTCGCTTGGTGGTGTACGCGATGAAGCAGAAATACGTGGCCATCGTCGAACTTATATAGGCTCAATGCCAGGAAAAATAGTTCAGGGCATGTCAAAAGTAGGTAAGAAAAACCCGCTCTTTTTACTGGATGAAATAGATAAAATGGCAATGGATTTTCGCGGAGATCCTGCTTCAGCATTATTGGAAGTTTTAGACCCCGAACAAAATAATACGTTTAACGATCATTATCTTGAAGTTGATTATGACTTGTCAGAAGTAATGTTTGTAACAACGGCGAATAGTCTAAACATTCCGGGACCATTATTAGATCGAATGGAAGTTATTCGCTTGTCTGGCTACACTGAAGATGAAAAAGTAAATATTGCCAAACGTTATCTTGTGCCTAAACAATTCGAACGAAACGGATTGAAAGAGGATGAAATTGTTATTCGCGAAAGTGTCATTCGGGATATTATTCGTTATTACACACGAGAGGCAGGGGTGCGTAATCTTGATCGTGAAATCGCAAATATTTGCAGAAAAATTGTTAAACAAATTCTGCTTAAGCCAACATATAAAAAGGTTGTAGTAACACAAAAAAAGCTGGAGTCTTTATTGGGTGTTCAGCGATTTCGTTATGGAAAAGCGGAAGCAGAAAATCGAATTGGTCAGGTTACCGGACTTGCATGGACAGAAGTCGGTGGAGAATTACTGACTATCGAAGCAGCTATTGTCAATGGTAAAGGTAAAATTACGCGCACGGGTAAATTAGGCGAAGTAATGCAGGAATCTATTGAGGCGGCAATGACAGTTGTACGTAGCCGCAGCGATGTTCTTGGGATTGAGCATGAATTCTATAAAGAACATGACTTCCATATACATGTTCCTGAGGGAGCGACACCTAAAGATGGCCCAAGTGCCGGAGTTGGAATGTGTACTGCACTTGTATCAGCACTATGTAAAATTCCGGTAAAGTCCAGTGTTGCTATGACAGGTGAAATTACACTTCGTGGAGAAATTTTGCCTATTGGTGGTTTGAAAGAAAAATTACTCGCAGCTTTAAGAGGTGGAATTGAAACAGTATTAATACCTTACGAAAATGATCGAGAATTAGTCGAGATACCAAAAAATATAAAACAAAATCTTGATATCCGTCCAGTTAGATGGATAGATGAAGTGCTTGAAGTGGCTCTGGAAGAAATGCCAAAACTGAGTACCAAAAGCCAATCAAAATCTGATATAGTCAAATCAGAAGAAGCAAGGGGAAAGGGTAAAAGCGATTTAATTAGGCCACATTAAATATTTTCAGTCTGTACAAAACCATTGCTTGACGCCTATTTCAGCACTTGGTATAAACCTAGCGCTAACAAATATACGGGCCATATGAAACAACCTCTCCAGTACTACGTCAACTGTTCTTGAGGAACTTTACTTAAAGGGGAATAACAATTATGAATAAAGCTGAACTTATCGAAGCTATTGCAGATTCTGCTGATCTTTCAAAAGCTGCTGCAGGTAGAGCATTAGATTCTGCAATTGAAGCGATAACCAAAGCTCTCAAAAAGGGAGATACAGTTACTTTAGTTGGGTTTGGTACCTTCTCAGTTCGTAAGCGCGCCGCTCGTATGGGTCGTAATCCAAGAACTGGTGATGCAATTAAAATTAAGGCTTCAAAAGTTCCTGGTTTTAAGGCTGGAAAAGCTCTCAAGGATGCCAT
>CAYTIZ010000307.1:0-3165 GCA_964437885.1 uncultured Enterobacteriaceae bacterium | reverse complement strand
ATACCCGTGATACTTGAAAATGCGTGTTTTAGAGTGCGTCTGTTTTTATTCAGGGCAAGGCGCGACGATGCCGCATGGTCGCTCCCTGCAAAGAGGAGCAACGCTGTCATGGATGAAAACAGGCGTGCTATGAATAGGCATTTTCAAGTATCACGGGTATAAACACATTGTTCAGGTATAATCCCGGATATGATTAAATTTCTCAGTAATAGTAAATTTTTAATTCCAGCAATGGTCATTTTGGCTATGTTTGCGGCAAGTAGCGGATTTTATATCTCGTTAAAACAGTCACAAAATAATCAGCAATCCCCTGGTATCGATGGCTTGTTTTGGCCAAATCCAAAACAAATATATGACTTTGATACACTTGATCAAACAGGAAATTCATTTGGGCTTAATCAAATAAAGGGAAAATGGTCGTTTATCTTTTTCGGCTACATACACTGCCCTGATATCTGCCCTGTAACCCTATCGGTCATGGCCGAAGCCTATAAACAACTTGCTACTAAACATGATAATTTACAGATGATCTTTGTCAGCGTTGATCACGAACGCGATACCATAGAGAAACTGTCACAATATGTATCGTATTTTAATGAAGACTTCATTGGCTTGAATGGCGACCCTGAAAGAGGTGATAGCCTAACGAAACAAATTGGCGTGGCGTATTTTCTCAACAATGAAGATCAAACGGAGGATTATCTGGTTGACCATTCCGCTTCGATATTTATCTTTGATCCAATGGCACGCATGGTTGGAAAAATTTCACCGCCACATGACACGAAAAAAGTAGTCACACAGTTCGCAAAAATAAAAACATTCATAAATGCACAGAATTAAACTGCAGCTACTATTATCAGCCCTTTTCTTTTCCTCTCTTGTAGCTGCTGATGAAAATAAAAAAATTAACATCTTAGATATCTGGATTAGTGAAGCACCACCAACTGTTTCTATTCTGGCTGCCTATGCCAAAATTCAAAATATATCAGCAGAAAAACAAATATTAATTGCGCTATCAAGCCCAACTTTTTCCAAAGTAGAATTACATTTAAGTAAAGTCATTGATGGCATGGCAACAATGAAAAAACAAAGCTCACTAGCGATACCCGCGAAAAGTTTTATCGAATTATCACCGAGAAATTATCATCTAATGTTATTTAATCCGGACACATTATTAAAAGCCGGTGATAGTGTGACGATCACTTTTACATTTGCCAGTGGCATGTCAACGTCTGTAGAAGCAAAGGTAAAAAAACGCAGCAATGATGGGCATAAACACCATCATAACAATGATTAATTATGTCTTTACTATCGTCAATAACAACTCGACTGCTTGACTATATCAAAATATTACCAATGTATTGCTTACCAAAGCATGGCTTAACCGCTATTGTTTATCGGTTAACAAGAATTGAACATAAGCTCTGGAAAAATTTCCTAATAAAAACATTCGTTAAATACTTTAAAGTAGATATGAATCAGGCGATATGGCCTAGCGAAGAAGATTACACTTCTTTCAATGCTTTCTTTATTCGAAATTTAAAACCCGATGCCAGAAACTGGAAAAAAGACAAAAACAACATTCTCTCCCCAGTCGATGGTGCTGTTAGTCAAATAGGAAATATTAATAAAGATAAGTTAATACAAGCCAAAGACATTGATTACAGCTTAAATCGATTATTAGCGAATGATACAAATGCTGTTGAACGCTTTCAAGATGGTAAATTCACAACACTCTACCTATCACCCCGCGACTATCACCGTATCCACATGCCCGTCAGTGGAAAATTAATAAAATCAATTTACGTCCCCGGTGATTTATTCCCGGTAAATACATCAAGCGTCAGAACAGTAGATCAACTATTCGCAAGAAACGAACGCTTCATCAGCCTATTCGAAACCGAACTCGGCTTAATGGCACAAATTATGGTTGGCGCCACCTTCGTCGGCAGCATGGAAACCGTATTCGCCGGACAAATCACCCCAACAAGGCACCGAGAAATAAGTATTAAAGAATATTCAGATGAAGAAAAAACAGTAACCCTAAACCAAGCCGAAGAATTCGGCCACTTCAACATGGGATCAACCGTCATACTATTATTCGAGAAAGATAAAATAACCTGGTCAGAAGACCTAATAGAAAACGATCCAATTCAAGTTGGGCAGGTAATAGGAAAAGTTAATATTTAATAGGCAAATAAATATGATCACTCTGACAATAAAACTACCTGATGATAAACATAGCCGTTTAAAGGCTTTAGCATCACATAAGAAAGTGAGCATTAATAAATTAATCGAAGAACTCTCTACGCAAGCATTGGCTGAGTTTGATAGCGAAGTACGATTTCGAGCTTTAGCTGCTTCAGGCAATATCAAGAACGGTTTGAATATATTAGAGAAGCTTGATACTCACTTTAAAGGCTAACAAGATACTTTAAAAAAAGTGAGGTCAGCGCAAGAACCTGATTTAGATCTGTGGTGATAAATTTAAAAGTCAAAAGTCTTATCTGACCCTACTTATTAAGATTGCTATCAAATTTCACTTTTTCTTGCCCTACGTCGAAAATATCTGAGTCAATAGCAAATGTCTCCCTCATCTTTCTTGCCCTACGTCGAAAATATCTGAGTCAATAGCAAATGTCTCCCTCATCCCATCAGCCGTTGTTGATGTCCAGAGAATTTTTCTTTGAATCAATGATTCTATGCTAGAACTTAATAATGATGAGTTATTTACTTGAGACCAAGTAAGAACACTCCCCCCTGCATTTACAAACTCCATAACCACTTCTTTTTCATCGTTACTCAATTGCTTGTATATATGTTCCGCTTCTTCTCGTTCAATTTTGTGTTTTTTACGTCGAGTTATTTTTTCGTGAAGCCCTGTCGATATAACCCTAATTATAGGAAATGAAATAATTGAAGAAAAAGCAGCAATGACCCAGTCACCAAATATCAAGTACACAGCTAACCCGATAACACCAGCTACCGATGTCGCAACACTTCTTCCAAAATCAGTTTCAGAATAGACTCGGTCTGCCCATTTTTCGATTGAATTCACAATTACACCTAGTTGTAATTCAGAAAGAAGTAAAAGACTAGCATATTGTTTTTAGAGTGGCGATATGCAATGGATTTAATTCCCCTTTTGGCTTGCCGAGTCGTTGT
>CAYTIZ010000306.1:0-3167 GCA_964437885.1 uncultured Enterobacteriaceae bacterium | reverse complement strand
AAGCGTTTGATCTATGTGTAAAATCACATGGTAGTGATTGGACATGACCGAATATGCACAGAGATCAATGGCAAAGATTCCAACGAGTTCATGCAGGCGGTCTTCTACCCATTTACGTCGGTGTTCAAAGCTACGTGAAGTCGCTGAATCTTTGCCGCATAAAAAGGCACGACGAACGCAGCGGGAGACACAGTGGTAATACGGGGTGCTCGCCAGTGAAATCTGAGATTTTCGAGGTTTAGGCATCGGTCAACTCCTTTGACTCAATGTTTAGTTGAAATGCTAGCAGCTGAAAATATAGCTATTTTCTAATATTGTCAATTTATTATTCTGGGTGTCTTGTTTGTGGTTTGTTAATGGTGAATCATCGAGATATATTATATCCGAAATTCTTAGCTGTACATGAAGCATTATCTAAATATATAGGTACAAGTAGTATCGCTCAGTGGCGCTTGCCAAAGGGAGGTTATTTTATCTGTATTGAACTTAAAAGTGGAACCGCTTCAGAGGTTGCCCGACTATCTTCAAGGTTAGGCATTAAACTTACAAGTTCAGGGGCATGTTTCCCAAAAGGATACGATCCGAATAATTCTGTCCTTCGAATTGCACCTAGTTTTCCGAGCTTAGACGAAGTGAAAATTGCAGCAGAAGGGCTGGCACTTAGTATCGTATTGGCTTGTATGCAAGGTGAGAACGTCTAATCAAATAATAATAAATATATTAATGGGTATGTTATGTATAGAAACGTCTTTATTTTGGCAATGTGTCAAACCATGCTAATGATCGGAGTTGGCATTATCATCTCAACTTCAGTAATTATCGTTAAACAGATGGATATAAGTCAAAAGTGGGCAACACTACCTATTACTATACAATACCTATCCACAATGATGGTAATGATACCAGTGTCTAGGTATATGCAACGGAATGGCAAAAAAGCAGTGTTTAGAGTAGGGGCTATATCTGGAGCGGTAGGAATGGCACTGTGTGCTAGTGGTGTTTATTTAGGTAGTTTTTTTATCTTCATTGCAGCAGGTATTTTTCTAGGATTATACAATGCAGTCGGTCAGTTTTATAGGTTTGCTGCTGCAGACATAGCAGATAAAGAATTTAAGAGTAGGGCGATTTCTCTCACATTGCTGGGCGGAGTTATCGCAGCATTTGTTGGGCCAAAAATTGCGGAGATGACACATGAATTAGTAGGTCCAGATTTTACTGGGAGTTTTATAGTTTTGTGTGTGATTTCCATAATGACTATACTATTAATAGGTAAATTGAAGCTACCCCCTCCAATAAAAAATAACAATACTGATTGCATAGCAAAATCTATTACTCACGTAGTACGTAGTAATACTTTTATACTTGCAGTCTCAAGTAGCGCTATTGGCTATTCAGTTATGATTATTTTGATGATTTCGACTCCCCTATCTATGCATAATCATGATATGCCATTTTCAGATATCGCTTTTGTTATTCAATGGCATTTAGTCGCAATGTTTGCTCCTTCATTTATTACAGGAGACTTAATTAGGAAGTTTGGAGTTATCACGATAATTTTTTTTGGTGCGATTCTTGAGGCAGGAGCTGCGCTAGTTAACTTATCTGGTGTCAGCGAAACACACTTTCTCATATCCTTAATATTGTTAGGCATTGGTTGGAACTTTATGTTTATTGGCGGTACTACACTACTCACCGAGTCATATCAGCCAGAGAACAAAGAAAGGGTGCAAGGTATTCATGATCTTATCGTATTTACATTTATAACTGTTTCTTCTCTTTTATCTGGCATATTACTTTATCTTCTTGGGTGGGGTGTAGTGAATGCGATATCTCTAATATTTCCAGCAATAGTACTGCTGATGTTGGCTCGATACGTATTTTTATCACGTATAAGTAAAAAACATCCTGATTATCCATAATTTCAGCCATCACGAGAGCTAATATCATCTTGTGAGCCTAATGAATACGTCGGCACCTTTACAGCTTACGACCATGAGTAATAGAAAACAGAGTGGAAACCTTGAAAATATCATAACTCAGAGGCATGTGAATTCACTTATTACTCTCATCTATATGGATTGGCTGAGGATTATGGGCAATCAGGAAAAACATTGAGGAGCAAGTTATGCTGCATAATACAAATATTGAAAACCAACTAACTACTAACCCCATTCATCTCCTTATATTTGATTTAGATGGCACGCTAATCAACAGTCTACAGGGGATAAAGATACTTGGATTCAACTAATAAGTGCATAACTTGAATAAGTAGAAAAGGCGGCCAGTCATCTGTAGGCTGGTCGTTTTTTCTCCAGCAAGAGATGTGACGATGAAATCCTACAAACAACTGACCTATGAACAACGATGCCAGATTTATGTGCTAAAGCAAAGTAATCTTGCACAACAAGCGATTGGAGGCGCGATTGGCGCTAGCCAATCAGCCGTCAGTCGAGAGCTCAAATGTAATACAGGTGAGCGAGGCTACCGCTATCAGCAAGCCCAACGCAAGAGTGAAGCACGACGCTCAGAAGCAACGAAGGCCCTCAAGATGACGCCAGGCATGATTAATCTGATTGAATCAAAACTGAGCCTTAAGTGGAGTCCTGAACAAATTTCCGGTTGGCTTCTGGCCGAACGAGGCGAGCGATTAAGTACTGAGACAATCTATCAGCATATTTGGGCAGATAAAGGAGCGGGTGGCTCGCTGTATTGTCATCTGCGCCGACAAGGAAAAGCCTATCAATCTCGTGGCAAAACGACGGCAGGACGTGGCCACATCAAAAACCGCGTCAGCATTGATGAGCGGCCTTCGATTGTCGATGATAAAGGACGCTTAGGTGATTGGGAGATTGATCTGGTGATTGGCAAAGGACATAGTGGTGCGCTAGTGACCATTGTAGAGAGACAGACGAGCTTCTCCGTCTCAGCACGGATTAACGACAAATCAGCGGCAACCGTCACGGCGGCTACCATTGCGCTGTTAAAACCGTTCAAATCGGCAGTGCATACCATCACTGCGGATAACGGCAAAGAGTTTGCCTACCATGAGCAGATGACTAGTGCACTGGATGCGCCGGTGTATTTTGAAGATCCATAAAGTTAATGGAAGCGTGGATTAAATGAAAATACAAATGGTCTATTCCGGCAATATTGGCAAAAAAGTACAT
>CAYTIZ010000305.1:1344-3183 GCA_964437885.1 uncultured Enterobacteriaceae bacterium | reverse complement strand
CAATCGTAAATGAGCTATACATAATCAATGAAAGCGATCGAGTATCGCCACTCTTGATGGTCTTGATCGCCTGCGGTAAAAACGATACCGTTGTACAGGTCGCGGCAATATAGCCAAGCATGTCGATAGTCATGTGGTTGCCTTTAGTATTGAGTGATGTAAATGTAGCTGGTTGAATGCTATCGCAAAATTGAATCTCTTCTTGGTGGAGAGATCGTAAATCAACGATCTGACCTAATTCTTTCTTTGCGCATTACGAATGCCGGTTAGAATTGGAGGAGACCATCTTATCGCGATAGTCCTCGTTTTAGCTGCCAATTCAGGCTGATAAAAGGGTGGCGAACCATCAAAGTCTGTGTTTGTGGAAATTTAGGGTGAGCTAGCAGTAGGCAGTACCGACTTGGATTAGGCTAGGATTTGTAAATAAGCATCATTTCGTTACGTTCTTCATGGTAATATACTAAAAAAGTGTAAAGTTATTTGTAATAAATACTGTAAAGTTATGCTTTGGCTTGACGATATAGTCAATGGAATGGTTGTGAGGCTAAGATATAATGGATAAAGCTAAAGCACGCATTAATGCTGGTTTCATAGGAGACTGATATGGCTCTTGGTCAAATGCCAAATGCTCCCCTTATATATGTGCTTGCTCAAGTGGTTTTTACGCGAGTCCCAAAAATGGAAACTTATTGGGAAGATTTTCATAAGTCGATTTTTGACCGGTACCCTAATGCACAAGTTGAACATGTTACAGAGTTCTCCCCCGAAGGGATAGATTCGGCTAGGTCAGTATTTCAACGATGGCATATTAGAGACACTAATAAGCAAGAAGGGTTGATACTATCTTCAGATGGTTTGGTTTTTCATACTTCTTCATACACTAGCTCTAGTGATTTCTTTAATAGCTTTGAATTTGTTTTGACTGAATTAATTAAAGTATTACCTGACAATATTGAAACCAATAGGATTGGTCTTCGATATGTCGATCTTTTGCTTCCAGGTGATGATTTGTCAGTTGAAGACCAAGTGTCTGGTAAGCTGGGTGGCATCTCGTTAGATAAGGCGGACTGTAGTTTTCTCAAACTGGAAGAAATCACAAGGTATGGTACACCGGAAGGAGGCTTTCTCGTTATTCGGCATAGGCAAAGCAAAGAAGCTGATATATTGCCTAGCGATATATTTCCAAATACATTAGGGCATGCGAAACGATTAAATGCAGCAAAACCAGATAATGCTACTGTAGGCCTCATAGACTACGATCACTATGTTGAAGGCACACATGAATTTAAAAGTGATGTCTTAATAAATAAAATTAGGGCAATGCGCAAAACAAATTCAGCTGCTTTTAAATTAACGACCACATCAGAAGCAATAAAGTTATGGAAGGGCGAGGAGTAAAGCAATGGATGGTAATGTGGTTTGGTCGGCACCACCAGTTTATGGTCGTAGTGATGATAAAATATCTTGCTCTCTTGGCTACGAGTACCAGACTTATGAATCAGTGAACAGACATGCAAGTGGTTCATCTATCCGTGGGCAAATTGCGGATTTAATAAATACTGATACGACTGCAAAGTTCGCTATCACACAAGAAGGTATACGCTTATCAAATATTAGGTTGAGGCGTATATTGATTGGTCAGTGGTCTGTATTTGACCTCAATGACATGAATGAATTAGCTGTTAGTGAGCAGGATCAATGTGTTGATTCCAGCAATATTAAAACTACTGCTGAAAAAATTGAATATATTCGGGATGTATTCGGCCTTAGTATTTCAGACCTGGCTAAAATACTTAAAAAATCTCGCCCAAGCGTTTATTCATGGCTCGAAGGTGATGA
>CAYTIZ010000305.1:223-1325 GCA_964437885.1 uncultured Enterobacteriaceae bacterium | reverse complement strand
GCAGCGTATTCATCAAATATATGGAATTGCTGGCGATTGGTCTAAGAAGAATCAATATCATTTTTCGCCAGGTTCTATGTTGCGGCAACCTCTAGGGGGTATGCCTTCTTTTTTTTCTATTTTAGAAGAAGAAAAATTAGATCTAAATAAGGTAAAGTCAGGGTTAATTATTTTACTGAAATTAATGCAAAATAAACGTGATCGTATGGATAGATCGAAACAACGAGCAAAAGCTTCTTCGTTAAGTCAAGAGCAAAAAAATAACAATTTAAGTGGGCTGACACAATCTATTGGTTCTATGGAAGATTAGGTTGTACCACAAAAAATGGACGTTCGAGAAACACTAAAAAGCCATGGCTGGCAACAGGGAGTATTAATTTGCTCTTCTAGCTTTGAGTTGTCTGAGTTAAAGCCGCCTCATGTTTCAATATCTAAAACTGATCTTTTGCTAGTAATAACTCAAACATGTGATCTTATTAATCCTAGTTTTGAAAAAGAACCAGTCTTCGAAGTTTTATTATTAAAGCGGCGTCCTTCGCAAGCAGATAAGCGTTGTAAAGATGGTCAAAATCCACGCGAAATTCATATGGATATTGAATGTGAAGAGCGTGCTGGTTTGTATGCCGCGAAGCCGTTTGAACGTTTTTTTATAGATAGGCAGATAATCCTGTCCTTAAAGCCTATGTATGTTTTGAGAGATTCTCAGAGAGTGACTGTAGTTGATTGGTTGGCTAAGCGGTATAAGCGTATAGCATTTCCTGATGAGTTCGATTCGAGGTGGAAGTCTAGAGTAAAAAGAATAAAAAGGATAATGCACAATGAACTAGCAATGGTTAAAGGTGTTTATTTGAAAATTATTCCATTTAAAGAGTTGAGCACGGAAGAAGAGTATAAACTAGAGGTTATTCTTCTTATGGAATCAACAGACTTTGATAATGGTGAGTTGTATGAAAAATGTAAAAAGAATGGACAAAAGCTTGAGGATGAATTTAATAATTGTG
The DNA here is from genome assembly GCA_964437885.1 of uncultured Enterobacteriaceae bacterium. GTDB lineage: Bacteria > Pseudomonadota > Gammaproteobacteria > Eutrophobiales > Eutrophobiaceae > UBA7359. The sequence continues at coordinate 324 of CAYTIZ010000305.1, read as the reverse complement.
ATGGTATAGACTTGCAGTCCATTGGACCAGTCTCAATTGCTGAAATTAGTGTGGAAGAGTTCCAAGATTTAGTGCTTTGGGATTACAGCTATATAAGTTAT
>CAYTIZ010000305.1:0-211 GCA_964437885.1 uncultured Enterobacteriaceae bacterium | reverse complement strand
CAGATACGCATGCTCAGCCGGTTGAAATTTAGTAGTCTATGATAGATAACGCTGTATCCAGCCCAGAATAATTAATCACAATATCCGCTTTCTCCTGGAACAGTTGGCTTCACGCAATACCCTACGCTTAAGCCTGCTTTCCTCACCACCCATGGCGATGGTTTGTTCTGATTTTATATTGAGAGTTTGGCAGGGTGCGTCTAGATAGTCT
>CAYTIZ010000304.1:0-3184 GCA_964437885.1 uncultured Enterobacteriaceae bacterium | reverse complement strand
GGCAAGATATATTTTTAGGAACTCGCGACTGCCAGGCCTATGTAGAAGCGTGTGATTTTGGTGTGGATAAAGGTACATATGATGAAATAGATGAACTGAGTTTCGGTTTAATGTTTCATGGTTTTGATTACCCTGATGAGACCGGAAAAAATGAGCTTCATAGTCGATTTTGGAATGCTACATTGAACAAAGGTATTCTGGAATTCCCTCGACCTGAAGATTGTACTGTAAGCCGTTTTATTCGTCCTATGCTTCCTAAAAAATTTGATGAGGGTGAAAATTTTTTGTCTGTGGAAATTGAGGAGGCTAACCTATGAGTTGGATGGCGAAGTTGTATGAAACTTACGAGGCAGGTATGCAGCTTGACTTGCCAGACTCGGATCAATTAATGCCGATTAGCCATACATTACAAAATGCACACATTAAAATTACAATTGATGGCTTAGGCAATTTTAAACGTGCTGAGGTGTTAGAAAAAACACAGATAATATTGCCTGCAACTGAAAAGTCAGCAGGAAGGGCTGGGAGTGGAGCTGCCCCACATCCGCTAGCGGATAAAATACAGTATGTGGCAAAGGATTATCTTGCCTTCGGTGGTAAAAAAAAGGGGTTTTTTAATGAATATTTAGAACTTCAGAATAAGTGGTGTAATTCAAATTATTCCCATGATAAAGCGAGAGCAGTAAATAAATATATTGAACAAGGTATTGTTGTAAAAGACCTTATTGAAAACAATGTCTTATTCGTTGACGGCGAGGGTTCACTGCTATTGAACTGGCCAAAGGATAGCGAGGACGAAGCCCCGAAAATATTTAAAGTTTTACCAAAAGAAAAAGGTCTTTTAGACCAAGGGAATGCACTAGTTTGTTGGAGCGTAGAGATTCAAGGTGACCCCATCAGTGATACCTGGAAAGATCATAGTCTACAAAAGAGATGGGTAAGCTACGAATCAGAGAAAAATGATCAGGCGGGATTATGTTATATCACAGGAAAGGTGGTGCCTATAGCGTTTAATCATCCTGCGAAGCTTCGTCACACGGGTGATAAAGCGAAGCTCGTTTCATCGAATGATATGTCCGGTTTTACCTTTAGAGGGCGGTTTACTGATTCTAAAAAGACAGTTGAAAAGCAAGGCATGCAATCTGTTGGGGTTTCTTTTGATGTAACACAAAAAGCCCATAATGCTCTACGCTGGTTAATCTCTCGACAAGGATTCAGAAATGGTGATCAAGCAATTATTACTTGGGCAGTATCAGGAAAAGATATTCCACAACCGATGGAAGATATCTGGGATAGCATGCCCGATGAAATACAGAAAACATCTACTCCGCAACCATTAACTGAAGACTCGATTGATCATACAAATAATCTTGGCCAGCAGTTTTCCATTGCACTGAGTAAATACATGGCAGGTTATCGAGTCAAGTTACAGCCAACAGACAGTATTATCATTATGGGGATAGACTCCGCAACGCCTGGCCGAATGGCTGTCACCTATTATCAAGAGTTTTTCCCTGATGATTATATTGAGCGTATTTCAAAATGGCATGAGGAGTTCTCTTGGTATCAACGTCATAAAATTGAAGAGGATATTGGCAATAAAAAACTGGTTTCAAAAACAGTATGGCCAGTGTGTGCACCATCCCCTCGTGCAATTTGGGAAGCAATTTATGGTAGTACCATAAATGATTCGCTCAAGAAAAACACAATTGAACGAATTTTGCCTTGTATCGTGGAAGCGCGCCCATTCCCTCGGGATCTAGTTTTAAAAGCAATTCAGCGAGCGAGTAATCGCAGCGCATATAAATCTGATGAGCAATGGCTATGGGAAAAACACTTAGGAATCGCATGCGCCCTCTATCGGGGGGTTTGTAAACGCCAGTCAACGACAGCTAGGGAGTATATTGTGGGATTAGAGCAAAACAACAATTCGAGAGACTATTTATATGGTCGTCTATTGGCGATTGCAGAGAGAATAGAAGATATGTCGCTGTATGTTGCAGGGGAAAAACGTAGTACGACGGCTGCGCGGTTAATGCAGCGTTTTGCTGACCGTCCTGCATCGACTTGGCGCAATATAGAATTATCCTTGCAGCCCTATATTCAACGTCTTAAAAATAATCGTGCAGGTTTTTTACATAACATCCAAACGTTATTAGATGAAGTTATGGATAAATTTAAAGAAGGTGAATTTATTATTGATAAGCCTTTAAGTGGTGAGTTCCTTCTTTCATATCACTCTCAGCGTCTTGATTTTAAAAATAAAAAACAATCAAACGAAAGTAATGAATCACAAATTAATGGAGATGAATTATGAGTTTAAAAAATAAAATAGATTTTGCTTTAATTTTTAGTGTTAAGAATGCCAATCCCAATGGTGACCCACTTAATGGTAATCGCCCTCGTACTGACTATGAAGGCTTTGGTGAGGTCTCAGATGTTTGTATCAAGCGGAAAATTCGTGATCGACTACAAGAATCTGGTGAACAAATATTTGTTCAGTCTGATGAAAAGAAAATCGATGGAATGCCAAGTCTAAAAGTACGAGCGGAGTCAGAAGAATATGGGTTAGGTAAAGATGCTTTTAATGTTAAAAAAACCACGCAGATAGAAACAGCTCGATTAGCAAATGAAAAATGGATAGATGTTCGTAGCTTCGGTCAATTGTTTGCATTTAAGAGTGAGAATAAAGAGGGAGTATCAATTCCAATTCGAGGGCCAGTTTCAATACAATCCGCATTTAGTATTGAGCCTGTAAGTATTACTAGTACACAAATCACAAAAAGTGTCAGTGGTGAAGGAGATGGCAGCAAAAAAGGCTCAGATACCATGGGCATGAAACACCGAGTCGATAGTGCCGTTTACGTTGCCTTCGGTGGCATGACTCCCCAGCTTGCCGAACGAACAGGCTTTAATGAAGATGATGTAGATAAAATAAAACAGGTATTACCAAAATTATTTGAAGGTGACGCATCCTCTGCTCGACCAGAAGGTAGCATGGTGGTGGAAAAGGTAATCTGGTGGAAACATAACTGCAAATCTGGTCAATACTCATCAGCAAAGGTTCATCGAACACTGACTGTGAGTGCTGATGGGAGCTATACTCTCGACAATCTTGATGGATTAAAGCCAGAAGAAATAGACGGTTTCTAATTCAATAGGCGATGAATCTATATTCAAAGAA
>CAYTIZ010000303.1:0-3223 GCA_964437885.1 uncultured Enterobacteriaceae bacterium | reverse complement strand
TTTATAACTATAAATGACCGATTGAGTACATTTTTAACGCCGCTAGAGGAAAAAATAACAATCGTGCAATGGTCTCTTGTGCATATAACCCTTCTTGTTCTATTACCTTTGTCTCCATTAAAGGCTGAAGACAATGACGAACTGGTAAAAAAGGAATGCACGAAAATTGGCAGCAAATTAGGCAGTGTTAATATTCAGGATTGTTTAAATATTAATTTAACTGCTAGTGATGGGCGTTCAGTTAAAAACGCGGCTATCCTGCTAAAAGAATACCCTCCTCTGGAAAGACGTTCACCGCTAGGCAAAGTTTTGTTAATAGGTGGTATTCATGGAGATGAATATTCTTCTGTGAGTATTATATTCAAGTGGATGAGAACACTCGATGCATACCACTCCGGTTTATTTCATTGGCATGTTGTTCCACTGTTAAATCCAGATGGGCTGTTAAGAAAAAAATCACAACGCATGAACGAGAATAACGTCGATTTAAATCGTAATTTTCCCATGCACGATTGGGAAAACACAGCCATTAAACATTGGGTTGAAGTTACCAAAAAAAATATCAGGCGCTATCCAGGCGAACACGCATTAAGCGAACCTGAGTCAAGCTGGCTTGTTGAGCATATAAACGAATATAACCCTGATGTTATCGTTGCAGTACACGCGCCTCACGGTATTGTTGATTACGATGGACCTCATAACGGTCCCTATAAGCTGGGGCGTCTTCACCTTAATTTATTAGGAACATACCCAGGTTCATTGGGCAATTATGCTGGAATTCAGCGTAAGATTCCGGTTGTAACTATTGAACTACCCTATGCCGGTATTATGCCGACAAAAAAAGAAATAAATGATATCTGGCTAGATATGGTGAGATGGTTAAGTAAAAATATTACAGAAGAAGCTTATAACGAATCACTTAAAAAGGATCAGGACGCAACACCCTCATAAATTATTCGCCATTGCCCATCATCTTCCATGCGCCAATACTGTCGCTTAGTGAACTTCCTGCGAAAATTGTCACTGGCATAATCCTGTACAAAAGTAACAACCATTAATTGTTTTTCACCAGGATAAAGAAACATACTTGTATTTGTTATATTAACTTTAATAAATTTTTTCGATGGATTAACTCTGCGTTTATATTCAACCCATGATTTATAATCTTTTCCCAGACCTGAGTATTCCTTTGAGTAATGGCGTAAGTATAAATCCACATCCCGACTTTCCCAGTCATGCCGCCATTGCTCAACGAATAATTCATAATTATTCTGGTGTTTTTTCCATTCTTTTTTTGTAATCCAGTTAATCGAATCCGTAATAATTACAGGAGTATGGCCTTTGTTTATAAATGGAGACAACATATTCAAATCCTGATTACTAACAATAACACAGCCATTGCTATCTCTCGGAGGCCGACTAAAGGTACTACTCGGCGTACCATGCAACCAGATACCGTAACCTGTTCGTCCATGACGCTGATCCCATGCATTAGGGTAATCTATCGGGTAAGCACCATCACCATAAAGATCGGGTAATTCTTCGGGATTAATAAACCCGGTTACAAAATACACTCCAACAGGTGTTTTTTGATCGCCTTCAACATATTTTCCAGTACCATTCTTGCCAATCGTAACGTAAAAATCCTTTATTAATATTGGCACGCCACCCTGGTTCTTGAACAAGAACAAACGCGACCGAGATGAATCCACAACAATGACATGATTCTGTTTGCTCGCCAGTTGAATTAGAGAAGCGGGCATTTTATTTCGGTCTGCCGGTAACTTATGGTACTGCCATCGTGCCTGAGCTTCATCACGTAAGGCCGTAATACGTTCAAAAGAGACATTGGGTATATTGCCAAAATCGGTAATTGCCTGAGAACGAGCCAGCATCATGTCAGCATAGATCAATTGTGCGACTCTAAAATCCGGGTTGACCTTTATTAGCTGGCGTAAGTCTTTTATTGCCTGCTCCGTTTTATCGTTTTTAATATTTTCCAGAGCATTAATCAGAAGACTTTCTGAGTAAGTTGATAAACCCTGGTCAGAAGTAGCTTTTGACAGGAGATCGCCGGCAATCACCGAATGGCAGAAGCCGAGACAGAACAGGAACAGAAGATGTTTATATTTAGTTTTCATTGATAACATCACCCAGTGTTAATTATAGTGTTCTCTCCTGTGTGATTAACCATTTATCTTTAACTTTTCGCATTAGTATCTCTTTTTTAACCTTATCACCATAAGTATCAGACTGATAACTTTGTGTAAACCTGATTTCAGCATAATCTTTTCCATGAAGGTTTATCTTCAAAGCAGATAATGTGATCTTGATGAAACTCGGCTTACGTAAACGTACGCGCCGTTCCTTTTCCCATGCTGATCGACTTAATCGCTTTGGCGGCACAAATTCTCTGGCATAACTCGCAAGATAAGTATCTACGTCCTGAGCAGACCAGGCTTTCGCCCACTTTTTTGCCGCCGATTCTACGACACTTCTATTTTGTGCTTGTTCTTTTTCAACATCTACTTTTTTAACGGCTGCTAACTCTGGCTTTTTCTGAACTTCAGGTTGTTTAAGCTCTGGCTTTGCAGGAATTGTAATAATCTCCGGCTCTTGCATCGCTGGTTTAGCTTTAGTCTTAGGCTCAGGAGCAACCGTAGCAACAACTATTTTTTCCGGTTCAGGCTCTACCGGGGCAGACATCAACTCATTGACAAGAGATAGTTTTTCTCTGGCCGTGTTATTACTGGTATCCAATTCCAATGCCTGATTGTATGCGCGACTAGCCATTTTGGCGTAAATATCACCCAGATTTTCGTGTGCTGTGGCATAAGTTGGGTGGGTATTAATCGCGCTTTTAAGTGCCTCTGAAGCTTCTGTGTATTTACCCTGAGCCGCATAAACAACAGCAAGATTGTTGAAAGGCTCTGGTAAATCAGGGTTTTCTTTGGTTAATTGGATAAATACATTTTCTGCATCAGCGTATCTGTCAAGGCGCGTTAGTATCAAGCCCTTCATAAACTGCAATTTTATATCTGATGCGTTTCGGGACAATTGTTCTTCAGTTAATTTAAGCGCTTCTTTATGTTGCCCTTCATTAATTAAAAGCTGGATATCACCGTAAGATGTTTGTGCAAAAACACTGGGGAAACAAAAAATAAAACTCAGAAGTATTGAGATAATCGTTTTATAAAAAGTCATAGATAGTCCCATTAAATAG
>CAYTIZ010000302.1:0-3243 GCA_964437885.1 uncultured Enterobacteriaceae bacterium | reverse complement strand
TGGTGGGAATGCAGTTTTCGCCTATAGCGCCTACTGTTGGTGCAGGAGCAAAAAAACTGCCCGATGTATTGTGCCCCTCGGCTTTAGCTTCCTCGGTAACTGTTCCAGACGTTACTCTATCTCCTATATCCCTATAGTCGTGCGAGTTGTGCCCATCTACCGAGGACGTAACAAGACTCATGCTCTTATGTACAGGGATGTACTGCATGCCGGTTTTGCAGGAGCAAAAACCGGTCACGAAAAAGTCCTATCTTCAGAAGAGTCCTTCATCTCCTGCTGTATCTCATCATCTTCGACGGTACCGAACGCATGATAAAGCCGAATAACTATCGCAAGTCCTAAAGCCGTCGTCGATATACCAACCACAATCGCTGTCAGAATTAGCACATGTGGTAAGGGGCTTGAATAAGGCAAGTCCGTTTCAGTCAATATGGGCGCTGTACCACCCGATATCTTTCCCATTGAGATAAACAGAATAAAAATAGATGTTTGAAAAATATTTATTCCAATTAATTTCTTTACCAGATTATTGTGGGCGATAACGATATACAAACCTGTCATCATAAGCACAATGACAACCCAATAATTAAATGAACCCAGAATATTCATACTAAAATTAATGACCGAATTTCAGTCCATAGATATTAAAGTGTAGCGCCTAAATCAGGCTTTAATTTTTTAAGGTCATTATATAGAAAAAACCGGCTGCCGTCGGCAAGCCCGGTTAAATATTCAGGAAGTGCCTGCTTAGCTCACGAAGAATCGGCCGTTAATCAAAAAATGTACCCATATACTGGCAGCATAGCCTATAGCAATAGCCCAACTCCATTTCAAATGAGAAAAGAAAGTATAGGCACCTCTGGCCTGTCCCATGACAGCAACGCCTGCGGCCGAACCAACGGATAATAATGAACCACCGACACCAGCAGTGAAGGTAACCAATAACCATTGACCCAAATCCATTTCAGGTAACATAGTTAGAACAGCAAACATTACTGGAATATTATCAATCACTGCGGAGAGAATGCCGACCAGAATATTCGCCTTAGTAGGACCCAAATCGGTATACATCAATTCTGACATCATCGCAAGATAACCCATAGTACCCAGTCCACCGACACAAAGAATAACACCATAAAAGAACATCAAGGTATCCCACTCCGCACGCGCCAATTTTCTAAAAATATTAAACGGCTCTTCTTTTTGCGTGGGTTCTTCATCTCCATCTACGTCTTCTGCGCCTAGCGCACCAGCGCCTTGATCTTCTATACCTCGACCATGTTGCATTTTTAGATAGTAACCATACAATTTGAGAAAACCCAGACCGGTCATCATCCCCAACACGGGAGGCAGATGAAGAAAATTGTGAAAACAAACGGCCATCGCAATAGTCAGAATAAATAGACCAACAACGATGATTGCCCCTTGCTTGAGTGCCACTTTCTCTTCCATTACATTCGGTTTTCCCTCTGGCACCGACATAGACATAATCGCAGCGGGGATGAGCCAATTAACTAGAGAAGGAATGAATAAAACGAAAAAGGTTTGAAATTCAACTACCCCTTTTTGCCAGACCATTAAGGTAGTGATATCACCAAAGGGACTAAATGCGCCACCTGCATTTGCGGCAACAACGATATTAATACATGCCAGCACAACAAATTTAGTATTCGAACCACCCACAGCCATAACCACCGTGGACATCAACAATGCTGTTGTCAGGTTATCGGCTATCGGCGAGAGCAAAAATGAGATGCCACCCGTTAACCAAAATATCTTTCGTAATGAGAAACCTTGTGAGACTAACCAACTACGTAACACATCGAAAATATTTCGGTCTTCCATAGTATTGATGTAGGTCATCGCGGCTAACAGGAATAAAAACAGTTCCCCAAATTCCAGTAAATTATGTCTAACCATAATTTCAGCCGTATGTGTATCGCCATGTTGTGAATACACCAGAGCAACAATTATCCAGATGAAACCGGCACCGATCATCACCGGTTTAGACTTTCTCATATGTATCGTTTCTTCGGCTATGACAAAACTATAGGAAAGACAGAAGATGATGACACAGATAATGCCACCCCAATGCGAAGTAAAATCCTGTAAGTGTGCCTCACCAGAAGCAAAAACATGTGTGGGCAATAAGCATAGGAAAGACAAGACAAGAATAAATATTTTTTTTCCATTAAAAAATTGCATCACAACACTCCTGTTTTTTTCTTTAATTATGTCTAAAGATTAATCACTGAAAATATTTTTAAGTGGAAAAATGAAAATAATTTTCAATCCGCATCGGCTGCACCGACGTATTCCCATTCATATTCAATATTCAGTTTTTTACCACCATCACTATATTCATGCTTTCTGCATAAACCATGCATCAAAGCAATACCACGACCACTTCTCTTGTTGTTTTCTCCAGCCGACGCATCTTCATATTGGGCAAAATCAAAACCTGCTCCATCATGTGCCAAAGTAATAGAAACAATACCTTTTGAATCCTCGACATAGTGCTCAATATCAATTGATATTTGCCCATCAAACAATTCTTTAAGCATAGTTTGACGAAGTTCATAATATTTCATAAACCCATTTTCTTCTTCCTTAATAGAAGGATCGAGTTTCAAGAGACCATGTTCCAGTGCATTTGAATACATTTCAGTCAATATCAGGAAGAGTTTCTCACGATGATTGCCCAGCTCTTGTATATCAGATATGGCCTGAAGAAGAATGGGGGCTGGGTTTGAATTGCGAATAAATTCTGACTGGAAATCAAATTTAATATGCCAGTCCATAGGCGCTAATTTACTAGTATGAACCTTCTGTTGCGACTTCTTTGAACTGATGAGTGAACTATCACATTTAATTTCTAATAACAGGATGTCGTCTATTTGATTTTCATTACCAGCAAATTCATTTACATTATTTACAATAGTATCAACCCGATTTTCCGTAACACTAGCAGATTCAATAATTTCAAATAATTTCTGTTCCTCTAGCATTTCACCCGCTTCGTTAAAAACTTCCGTTAATCCATCAGTAAACACATAAATATAATTACCCTCATTAATATTTATTCTCATTGGAATTACATCGTTTGCTTTCATTGGTTGGATGCCTAATGGCATGTGTATTGATGGTAACCGTTGTATTACACTTCCATCAGAATCACAGACAAGAACCTCAGGAAGTCCCGCATTCCATACCTTCATCAGATGATACTCCTCATCAATTTCA
>CAYTIZ010000301.1:0-3246 GCA_964437885.1 uncultured Enterobacteriaceae bacterium | reverse complement strand
CAATTTTGGTAAGGTAGTTTTCTCGTGTCTTACAGTATGACGTCACTTGTTTTTTCGCATTCGGTGCCTGTCCATACAATACCCGCATTAGACTGAATCGCTTCAAACACGGGTCTTATTGCTAGCAGCAAGTCGCCGAGTAGCTGACAGTCATGGATATTGGCTGCCGTGACGGTAACCGAATGAATCCGTTTTGTCTGGTTGTCTACGTCACATATGCTTCTTTATCCTAAAGTGTCTGTTTTGAGCAGATCATGATCACGGGCTTTATCTTTGTTCTTCGTTGATATGTGAGTATCGATAATCGTCGCGCCTACTATTGTGCCACGGTTTACTTTCAAACCGTTCTCCGACTGATACACATTGACTAGCCGCAATATGTCATTAACCAGGATAGCATCGCCTTTCTTGCAGCTTTAGGTAATACGGCTTGATAACCTTGTTCAGCGTTTTTCAGGGAGCGACTCAATCCTTTTTTTCTAGAAAGACTGCCGCGTAGATTTTTTATTGTGTTTCTTGAAAGCATCGGTGGTAAATTTTTGTTAGATCAGAGTTTGCTTTCTAATTGAATGATTTTCTGTCTCATCTTAGATTTTTGGAATTATTGAGAGTGTCTTTAAATTATATTTAAGAAAACAATAGTTTGTTGACCGACCGGTCTGTTACATGTAAGGTCGCCCTTTAATTTAAATAAAGCAAGGAGTTCTTTTATGTCTAAGTTTGAACAAATAGATCCTGTTGGCGCGTCTGGCAAAGTTGCTGAGGCTTTTAGTGAGGCTGAATCTCAATTTGGCGCAGTGATAAACCTTTTTAAAGTGATGGGGTGTGCGCCAAATGTGCTAAACGGTGTGTTGGCTCTTAATAAAGAAATAGGCGTATCGATGGAGCTTAGTGGCAAAGAAGTTGAGCAGATTGCAATGTTGACTTCAGCCCTAAATCGTTGTGACTATTGCGTCAACGTCCATATGGCAGTTGGGAAGAGCGTTGGCTTGTCTCGTGACGATTTGAATTCTGCAATGGAAGGAAAAGCAAATGATGCCAAGATTCAAACATTGTTGACCTTTGTTGATGAGGTAATTCGTAATAGAGGTTTGGTCAGCGATGAAACACTTGGCAAAGCACAAAGTGCGGGGTTTTCCAATAAAGCACTACTTGAGGCGATAGGCATTATTGGTCTTTATACAACACTGCAATACATTCGTCATGTTGCTAAGCCAGACCATGATTTCCCGATAGTCTCAGAGTACGACGCTAAGGTACATGGCATTGCTTTGAGTTGATTGTGTAATAAATCAAGGGGTTAGGGTTCGAATCAGGACGCCTGATTATTGTTATGTGTGAATGTTAATGAACGTGTGGCAGCAGTATTCGCTGTTCACTGGTTGTTCACTAATCAAGTATGTAAGTTGTTATTTGTTAAGTATGTCGAGCGGAACTAAAAAATGGATATTTTAGAAAGAGCATCGAGTTACCAAAATACGGAAAAAATTTCAGAACAAAAACATATTGTTTCTGGTTCGGAAGTTATTGCTGAAGTTATTAGGAAATTGGAAGAGCAGGGTGCAGTGACAATGGGGGTCCCAGGGACCCCGACTACAGACATTGTTGAATATCTTCAAAAACATGGATCTCAAGAAGAATATTGGGTTGAAATGGATGAAGTTGACATGATGAGACAATTGGTTGGTATTAATGCCCTTGGGCGCACGACCATTGCTGTTATGAAGCATACGGGGTTTTCTTGTATTCAGGAACAGTTGGTTGTGTTGAGTAATTTAGATTTGAGAGCGCCGCTGGTTCTGATTGTTGGTGATGAGCCTGGAGCGACATCGCAAATGGGGAATGATACTCGGTCTATGTGTGATTCTAGTTATATACCTGTTGTCGAACCATCTTTTAATAATATTGAAGAATGTTTTTCTTATTGTTTGCAGTTATCGGATCGATTAAGAAAGCCGGTCGTTTATCGGGTTGTTCCTAGAAGTGTTGCTCACTGCGGGGTTGCAAAAAAGATATCAATTACAGGCTCTTTATACGCAAATCATACATTTTCCAACAGAGACTATTATGCGTCAGAAGGTATGGTAATTGGCCGTTATACTTCAACTAAAACGTTATTAAATAATCTGAAATTAGAAAAATTTCCCGAAATAAATTCTTTTATGCAAGCAGAATTGAAAACAGGCAATGAAATTAAGGCATTAGTGATTTCTGCTGGCGGTATAGCAGATCGCGTTAAAGTTATTATTAAGGGGGGATATAGTTTTTTGTCGCATCTAGAGATTAATACTGTCAGTCATCTTCCTGAGACGATTCTTGCCGAGTTAGTACCAAATTACGATGCAATATTAGTAATGGAAAGCTGGGAGCCTTATCTTGAAAGACGCATACGAGACTTTGTTCAACGTATGAGTGGTGCTAACCACATAATAGTTTATGGTCGTGAACCACAAATTGAAGTTAACGCCAACGAGGATGAATTAATAATGGGTGCGGGTGACATGTCCGATACTGAAATTGAGAATGTTATTAATGTTTTTTTGAGTGGTTGTACTGCTCAAGATATTACTACAACTTATCAGTCTCGATGTGGTGATCACAGCTTTTCAAGCAATGTTGATAGCCGTTTTCTGAATATTTTTGAAGCGTTTACCGATGCATCAAAAGCCATTAATAAATCCCCCGTTTTTTCGTTATCTACTGGTCGAACTCGCTACTCGGTTATGGATACTCAGTATGAACAGTATGTACAATTTATGTCTCCTATGGGTAGCGAAGCGTTGACTTTGATTGGTTATTTAAAATACGTAGAAAATATATCGTCGATATCTCCTTGTTTGATTATTGGGGATTATACATTCGCCCATAGTTCGTGGAAGGGTGTTTCCGCATTGAACTTGCATAGAGCTAGAACAGGAGTGGTTGTTCCAGTTATTGTCATTGAGAATGGTGGGTCGAAAACTACGGGTGGACAATTAAACCATTCATTGCCAGCAGATATTGGTAGGCTTTTGGTAACCAATTGGGGGCATCGTTTTCTCGGAACAGTTTCGATTGATGACAAAAGGTTGTTGAGAAGTAATATTGAAATGCTGATGGATCCAGCTACGGAAGAAGATATTTTAATTGTTAGGGCGCTTGATTGCTAAATAGTAATATTTGAGCTTGTCAATAACAAACTTTAAGGAGAAATTATATAATGATAGGGAAAAATAAGTTACTAACAACCATTCTATGCATGGCATC
>CAYTIZ010000300.1:0-3272 GCA_964437885.1 uncultured Enterobacteriaceae bacterium | reverse complement strand
TTCGAAAACTTCTTTGCTGGCGGCCCTCGTACTGTTCGAGGCTACAAAGAAAATACTCTGGGTCCCATAACTGATGATGGTTTAAGACGGCCACTAGGTGGAGATAAAAAAATTGTTGCTAATGCAGAAATAATTTTACCAGTTCCTTTTCTAAGTGACTTTAAGAAGTCTGTCAGGGTTACTGGTTTTATAGATACTGGAAATGTATTCGGACCCAATGAAGATCTCTCTTTTGGAGGTTTACGATACTCAACTGGGATAAGTGCAATATGGATTTCTCCCTTTGGTGCAGTGAGTATGAGCATGGCAATGCCTTTTAACGATAAGCCAACTGATCAAATACAAAACTTCCAGTTTACCTTTGGAACATCATTTTAGTTATTTTGGAGTAATAAATTAATGAAAATATTTTTTAAATTCTTAATCTCGGTTCTTTGTGTTTTGGCGTTTGCTACACAATCTTATGCTGAAGGTGCGCTAAAAATTGGTGCGGTTAAGGTTATTCAAGTATTAGAGCAATCACCGCAGTATAAAGAGGCAGGGAAATTACTTGATAAAGAATTTGAAGCAAGAGGAAAGATCCTTATTGGCGAGCAAAAGAAAATAAAGGATCTTGAGGAAAAATTAGGGAAAGATAGAGCTATAATGTCCGAATCAGAAACTACTAAACTTGAAAGGGATATTCTTGCTAAGCGCCGTGATTATAAACGCAGTCAAGATGAATTTCGTGAAGATATTAACTTTCGTCGTAATGAAGAATTGGCAAAAATTCAAAAAGTGATTTTTGAAACTATACAAAAAGTAGCTAAAGATAATAATTATGATGTTGTCTTGAGTGAAGGTGTTATCTATGCCAGTTCAAAAGCTGACATGACTAATTTAGTTATTGAGTCGTTAAAAAATAAATAATTGATTATTGCGATCTCATTTGAATAGTTCAATAAACAACGAGTAATGTTTATATGTCAGCCATTACACTTGGAGAACTATCACAAGTAAGCGGAGCAAGATTAGAAGGTGATGCAGCTTGTGAAATCAGTGCTGTTAACACTTTGAAAATGGCAAAAGAAGGTGAAATATCATTTTTATCTAATCGGCATTACGCACATCAGTTACCACAAACGAATGCTTCAGCCGTTATTTTGTCGGAGGAAGATTTTAAAAATTGTCCTACTAATTCATTGATTAGTGAAATACCCTATTTGGCTTATGCTAAAATTGCGAACCATCTTTACCCCTGCGTTAAATCAACAGGGTATATTGATGAAAGTGCAGTAATTGGTTCGGATTGTCATATTGATGACACATCATTTATTTCAGCTAATGTTGTGATTGGAAATAATGTTGTTATCCAATCAGGGTCGTCTATTGGTCCCGGCTGTGTTATAGAAGATAACGTTGAAATTGGCAAAAACACGTCACTAATTGCTAATGTAACCTTACGTCAAGATGTTGTTCTTGGAAAAAACGTTAAGCTTCATCCTGGTGTTGTAATTGGTGCTGATGGATTTGGTATGGCACAGGAAAATGGGCAATGGTTAAATATTCCTCAAATAGGCTCAGTCAAGATTGGAGATAATGTTGATGTTGGTGCGAATTCGACCATTGATAGGGGCGCAATAGAAGATACCATTATTTCTGCCGGTGTGAAGATTGATAATCAGGTTCAGATAGGACATAACGTTTTTATTGACGAGCATACAGCTATAGCAGGATGCACAGGTATAGCAGGAAGTACTGTTATAGGAAAGCGGTGCATGATCGGCGGTGCAGTTTCTATAAGCGGTCATATTCAAATCGTTGATGATGTGATAATTACCGGGATGTCTGGTGTTGCAAATTCAATAAAATCTTCGGGTGTCTATTCATCTGGTATCCCTATCACGGATAACAGGACATGGAGAAGAAATATTGTCCGGTTTAAAAATCTGGATGCAATCTTTAAAAAAATTATGATTGAATTGAAACAGAGGTAAAAATATTCATGCAAGATACTTCATCCATAATTGATGTCGAAAAAATAAAAACTATACTGCCTCATCGTTATCCATTTTTATTAATTGACCGCGTGCTAGAAGTTGAACAAGGCAAGCACCTTAAGGCATTAAAAAATGTAACGGTCAATGAACCTTTTTTTCTAGGACATTTTCCAAGTAAATCGGTTATGCCGGGCGTACTAATAATAGAAGCATTTGCGCAGGCTGCTGCATTACTTGGCGCTTTGGGTTTTGAAGAAAATAGAGTCTCTGAAGATGATTTGTACTATTTAGTAGGTGTTGACAAAACGCGCTTCAGGAAACCAGTGGAACCAGGCGATCAATTAATACTGGATGTTGAATTTATCACAGTAAGAAGAAATATTTGGAAATTTCAGGCTTCTGCGACTGTTGATTCAAAGTTAGTGGCATCTGCAGAGTTGTTAACGACGCTCATGGAATAATTCCATGATTGATGCGACAGCTATTATCCATTCTGATGCTCATTTAGATTCAGATGTGAGTGTTGGACCTTATTCAGTGATTGGTGCAAATGTATCAATCGAGTCAGGAACTAGCATAGAATCGCACGTTGTCATAAATGGACCAACGAAAATTGGTTCGAATAACAAAATATTTAATTTTTGTTCTTTAGGCGGTGATCCACAGGATAAAAAATTTCAGGGAGAAACTGATTCAATGCTTGAAATTGGATCAGGCAATACGATTCGTGAATATGTTTCTATTAATAGAGGAACCGGTGATGGTGGCGGTAAAACCATTCTAGGTGACAATAACTGGATTATGGCTTATGTACATATTGCTCATGATTGTATTGTTGGAAACGATACAATATTTGCCAATAATGCAACTCTAGCTGGTCATGTCACTATTGATGATTTTGCTATCCTTGGAGGTTTTACCGGCGTACATCAATTTTGTCGTGTTGGAAGTTATAGTTTTTCAGCAATTTCTTCAGTTATAGTTAAAGATGTTCCTCCCTATGTTTTAGTTTCTGGAAATACAGCTAAGCCATCAGGCCTTAATCGTGAAGGTTTAAAAAGACATGGGTTTGACTCTGATTCAATTAGTATTTTACGTAAGGCGTATAAAGCAATTTATCGAGAAGGCTTGATTCTTAAAGATGCACTTGATGTATTAACTGAATTGTCAGCTGAATCAGATAAAGTGGAGTTAATGCGTTCATTTATTGCCGCTTCAGAACGTGGAATTGTCAGGTAGCAATCAATACCCTCTCAGCAAAAAATAGTTAAGGAACCTATGATTAAGTCATGA
>CAYTIZ010000299.1:0-3286 GCA_964437885.1 uncultured Enterobacteriaceae bacterium | reverse complement strand
CAAGATGTTGAGTGCCATGTTTATCCTAAGCAGATTGCTTTTAATGTCATACCTCAAATTGATGTGTTTCAGGAGAACGGCTACACCAAGGAAGAGATGAAAATGGTGTGGGAAACCAGAAAAATCTTTGCAGACGAAACTATCATGGTTAATCCGACTGCTGTCAGGGTGCCGGTGTTTTATGGGCATTCGGAGGCAGTGCATATTGAGACTAAAGAGAAAATTGACGTAGCTACAGCCAGGAAGTTGCTTGACGAAATGTCGGGTGTAACTGTGCTTGATGAGCTTCAGGATGGAGGGTATCCAACAGCGGTGACAGAGGCTGCTGGAGAGGATCCTGTCTTCGTTGGAAGAATCCGTGAAGACATCTCACACCCACGAGGACTAAACATGTGGGTTGTTTCAGATAACGTCCGTAAGGGAGCTGCATTAAATAGTGTTCAAATCGCAGAAATTCTGGTAAAACACTATTTATAAACCATAGTTATCGGTATTATGTAAAGCATATTCGCAAGTTCTAAAGTGTTTAAAATAGAGCTTAAATGGTTAAGTTTATGATTAAAAGTCTAGGTTTTATGGCGGTTGGAGTCGTTATTACTTTATAAAACAATAAGATAGCGCGAAGATTAATGAATATCTACAAAATATTATTTAAGTTGCTAGCGATTGCGTGTTTGGGTTCTTATGCTATTACAGGGCATACCCTTGCGTTATCTGAAACTGAGATTAAATCTTATTTAAATCAACAGCTTGATGTTAGAATTAGGCTGCTAACGAGTGAAGTTGCGGAACTCGATAATCTTGAGATTTCATTGAGTTATTCGGCTAAAAATAATGTTTCTCGGTACCGATTGAAATACGAAGTTTTAAAAAGTGGTGAGGATAATTTTCTCAAAATCACGAGTCATGATGTTATCCGCGAACCAATAGTAGAATTCATATTGGATATTGGTTGGTCTAATGGTCATGTTGTTCGTGAATATTCATTTTTGATAGATCCACTACGTAACTGAAATCAAGGAAATTGAAGTAACAATGAAACGAATATTTTATATTGTCATTTTATTAGCTTTAACCCCGACTTTAGTCAATGCATTTGGCTTGGGAAATCTTGATTCAAATTCAGCATTGAATGAACCATTTGACGCAAGAATTCAGTTGCTTTCTCCTACAGCTGACGAACTTGATTCGCTTAAAATTAACCTGGCTGATAGCGAAGCGTTTGCCAGAGCAAAAGTTGACCGTCCTTTTATTTTAAGCAAACTAAAATTTGCTTTACGTCGTTCAGTTGACGATGGCCCTGATTATATCCGTGTGTTTAGCCATGATCCAATTCGTGAGCCTTTTTTAAATTTTCTTGTAGAAGTAAGTTGGTCAAATGGGCGTTTATTCCGTGAATATACAGTCCTGCTTGATCCACCTTTGTACGATCCAAATAGTCGCGCCAGTGAATTTGCTAAAGTATCTGAAAGCGAAGCTTCAATGGAAGCCGTTGCCATTGACGATCCTGACCATCAAGTTACCTATGGTGAGGCTTATGAGAAGTTCGCTAAATCTAGCGCTACGCCAAGTTCAACTTATACGCCGAATGTAAATTACACGGCTGGTGATTATGGTCCTACAACAGGATCAGATACCTTGTGGTCTATTGCATCAGAAATGCGCCCTGATACATCTACCAGTGTGAATCAAATGATGTTGGCATTATTAAGAGCCAATCCGGACGCGTTTATAAATCAAAATATAAATAATTTAAAACGTGGTCAGATTCTTCGTATGCCAAATGAAAGTGAGATGAATACACTTTCCAATGCCCAGGCATTAAGCGAAGCTCAATCGCAACATTCTACTTGGGGAAATATTAGAGACAATCTTGCCAGTACTGTTAGCGAACGACCTGAAGTTAGTTCCGTTTCTGAAGCAAGCCCTCCTGCATCAGACGATGAAATGATGTCAGAAGAAGTTATTGATACTGATCCTGAATTAAAACTAGTCGCCGCAGATGATATGGGTGAAGCGACAGAGCAGGTATCCAACGTTGATTCAGGCTCAGGTGAAGGATTGGTCTTGGCGCAGGAAACTATTCAGGTATTAACTCAGGAAAATATTGAGCTTAAAGACCAAGTACAAGAGTCAGAAGCGTTACTGGAAGATTTGAAACGTCTGTTATCGCTTAAAGATGATGAATTAGCCGCGCTTCAAGAACAAATGGCAGCAGCAGCTATTGACGAAGACATGGCCATCGTTGAAGAAGACGGAGACATGGCCGTCATTGAAGAAGACGAGGATATGGCTGTTGTCGACGAAGATGAAGACATGGTCGTCGTTGAAGAAGACGAAGACATGGCTGTTGTCGACGAAGATGAAGACATGGTTGTCGTAGAAGATGTTGCAGCAACAGACTCTGGCGTTATGGGGATGGTTAATCAATACCTGGGGTCAGTTAAAGAAATTCTTCTTGGCAACCCTATGATCGGTATGGCTGTTGCCGGAATCTTGCTTTTATTAATCATTGTTGTTGTCTTATTAAAATTCAGAAAAGGTCGTGCTGAAACTGTTGATATTGATGCAATGACAGAAGAAGCCTTTCCTGATTTTGATTCTGGTGATCTGGGTGATACAGGTGCAGAAGAAGCTGATTCAGAGGCTGTTACTGTGTTACCAGATTCAGAAGCTGAAACTGCAGTAGCTGAGGAATCAGCAGATGTTGAGCCTGAAACTGAAGAAATGGATGAAGAAAAAACTCAGTTTATGGCGGTTGAAGAAATTGCAGAAGAAGAGGAAGATCCTTTGCAAGAAGTTAATACTTATCTTGCATTTGAACAATTCGACCAAGCTGAAGAATTTGTCCGTAACGTAATAAATGATAACCCGGACAATCCAGAGTTCCATACGAAATTATTGGAAGTATTTTATACTTCTGGAAATAAGAAAAAATATGAAGAAGCTGCCAAAGTATTGCATGACAAAGTTGGTAGTGAGGGTGAGTATTGGAACATGGCTGTTGCTATGTGGCAGGAAATGTCTCCCAACCGTGCCTTATTTGAAGAAGGTGAAGATGATGAAGATGATGAAGACAGTGCTGATACAACAGGAGGTGGTTTTGTTGATGTTACTGCTGATGAAGAAGCCGGAGATAGTAGTGCTGATTTAGATTTTGATATTGGTGGTGCTGAAGAAGAACCTGCGGCCGAAGCAGCATCAGGCGATGATGAAGAAATACTTGATATTACTGCTTCTGAAGAAGAAGAGCTGCTTGATGTAACGGCAGCAGTTGAAGGAGAAT
>CAYTIZ010000298.1:0-3296 GCA_964437885.1 uncultured Enterobacteriaceae bacterium | reverse complement strand
CAACATTTTCCTTTATGTTGCCATAGCTTCCCATATTCGACAGGAGCATTATCGAGAACATCCCATCCTTCAGAAAACCAAATACTCCCACCACCTATATTGATCTTACGTTGCAACATTTTTTACCTCATAAAATTTAAATTATATAAAAAATGCCTATTAAAAAATATTACATATTTTATGTCATTGCATGACTAAGCCTTAACTTCTAATTTAACTTTCGCCACTTCCTCACGTATAAGACTAAAAACATCAGGATCTATATCTTCAAGAATAACTCCAACAATTTCTTGAGCGATCTCTTTTGGCAATCGACCTGACACAGCAATTTGCTTATTCGGCAAACCCAGACGATTGATTATATTATTCATGATCATTTGATAATGAGTTATTTGATTTTGCGATAGTTCTTGCTTGCGCTTATATATTTCCGATGCTTCATCAGTAATAATAAATGCTCTGGTTGGAAAACGAAGTGCTTTGCAATAAAAATAATGAAGCGGATGAAGAATTTTCAGGTAACCTGATGCCACCTGATGTTTCGCCCATAAATCATATATATAACGATCACAAACAATCACCTTATGATTGTAAAAACAATTCAAAATATGTCGATTTAGATTACTAGAATACTTTATGTAATTACTAGAATGAATCCATATTTCTTGTATGGGATGCGGTAGATTACGATACACTACTCGTATTATTTTTCTCCAAAACGAAACGACTTCATTATCCACGACGCTTTTATTCAATGACTCTATATTATCGGATGAACTACATTTCCTTTTCCAACTGGTAATATGATGAAATACCTCATGCGAAAATGGATATGCATCCAGAATGTTAGATATTTCCTCAAGGATAGTTGTCTTACCAACACCATCTGGCCCATGTAATGTAAAAAACAAAGGGCCTCTTATATGGAAAGCATAAAATTTATTCGCTAGTTTTTTCTTAAACCTTGATATTATTGACACACAAGGAAGATTTTTACCCACCGCGTAACGAATATTAGTTTTAACCCGCCACTTTTCTAAGTCATCCGTTTTATTTAATATAGTTTGAATATCATTTTCAGATAACCCAAGATATTGATTACAAAGATGTTGAACGTTAGAGTTTTCCTTAAACATATTCTCCAAAGAGGCTTTGTACTTATCAATTTTTCCTTTCCTTAATCCTTGATGAAGAAAAAGCAAAAACTGCCAAGACTTAGTTGGAATAGGAAGCCCATTATCCCATACCACCTCAATATCATTTGCCGTTAAAACGTTGTCACTAGTAAAAGGTAATTCTTTTCGAACCTCATAGTAAGACCAAGTACGCTTACATTCGTTTCGACCAACATCAAAAATAAGAATAAAAAGACCTCCTTGCGATGTTCTATAGAAACAAACTAGATTACAATCATTAGCAACAGACTGAAAAACATCTATAATTAACGGCCATGACTCTTCATTAGCCATCAAGTCTATATCGAAGGAAGAGCTTACCGGAAGGTTTTCAAAATCACGAATAAACAAACATCCCGGTATATTTTTCTTCCAATTAAATTTCGATAATTCGCGATGAAACAACTGTATCCCTGAAGTAAAATGGATAGCCGTATAATCTTGTTTATCTTCAAAAGTTGAAGTGACAGAACTCATATTTATCTATCAAAAAAACATACTCTAAATAAAAATCATTCGTAGGGTACAGATAGTATTT
The DNA here is from genome assembly GCA_964437885.1 of uncultured Enterobacteriaceae bacterium. GTDB lineage: Bacteria > Pseudomonadota > Gammaproteobacteria > Eutrophobiales > Eutrophobiaceae > UBA7359. The sequence goes on along the minus strand of CAYTIZ010000298.1, from coordinate 1,583 downwards.
ATCTCAGCTCCATAAATATTTTATGTTTTCCTAATCTTTGATTCATCAATATACACGTAAAAGACAAGACTAAATTATTCCAATAGGAGAAAATAGATTAAAGGCATTTCAGCTTTTTCCTTTGAACTTTTTCTATATCTAGAATTTCTTCTGGCTTACTTTTCAAAGCTACTGACACATTTTTTAAATCTCTTGCTAAACGTCGAAAACCATCGGGCTCAAGACTTGCCGCATGATCTGTACCTTTCCATGTCCGATCTAGTGTAAAATGCCTTTCGAAATGAGTTGCACCTAATGTTAAAGCCGCAATATCAGCTGCAATCCCTTTATGATGGCCTGAAAATCCTATGCTTTTAACTATATCTTTATACGAATTTATAAGACGAGATATTTCTAACAGATGCAAATCTTTATTTTCAACAGGATATGAAGAAATACAGTGATACAAAACAACATCTTTGTTCCTTCCATGAGTCTCAGCCATTCCAATAATTTTTTTTTCTTCTTCTCTCGTTGTCATGCCTAATGATATATGTATTTCTCCACTGTAATTAGAATACAAATAATCTAACACCTCATAATTTGTATTAATAGCAGAAGGAATCTTTATAAGCACTGGTTCAATTGAGGAGATTTCCTTTGCTGAAGTTAAATCCCAAACAGATGTGCTATATATAACGTTATATTTTTCACACTCCTTTTTCAGCGTTCTATTTTCTTCAAGCGAAAACTCAAGAAATTCGCGATGCGAGCCGTAAGTATCACCGTATGAATTATCTGGCACGGGGTGCGGAGTATTAAACTCCTCTTCACTCAATAACTCCGTATTAGTTCTTTTTTGAAATTTAATTACATCTACATTACAAAACTCCGCAGCTATTTTTATCATTTCTAGTGCAGTGTTCATGTCACCTCTGTGATTACAACCTATCTCACATATTGTTATAGGCTGAGATTCATTAGTCGTCATAATATTTTATCACCTTAAAATTCAACTATTTTTAAATTAATTATTAATATTAATATTAATATTTGTTCGTTCTTCTGGATACAATAGCCAATCGGCTAATTCTCGCACTGCTCCTTCACCGCCACATAAACTGAGAATATAACGACTAACTTCCAATATTTTACTATGAGAATTTAATACTGCAATTGGATAACCAACATGCTTCATACAACTTAGATCATTTACATCATTTCCGACATAGATTACATTTTCACTATTAATGTTATTTTCTATCAAAAAAGTCTTTAGATAAGCCAATTTATCATCTACGGCTTGTGCACACTCAATTTTAAGTTTTCTACACCGCATTTCTACTACTTCATTTTTTTCCGTCGACAATACCAGCATTTTATAGTTTGCATCATTCAACAGGGAGATCCCCATCCCATCGCCCCTATTTATTCTGACGCTTTCTTTTCCATTGTCATCAATAAACGCCATGTTATCAGTCATTACACCGTCAAAATCAAAAATTATTAATTCGATATTATTTGGGGGAGGAAGACTATTTATCTTTGATTTTCTTGATAACAACCACTCTATAACTTCAATATCTTCTTGGTCATCTATTTGA
>CAYTIZ010000297.1:0-3303 GCA_964437885.1 uncultured Enterobacteriaceae bacterium | reverse complement strand
CATAATAGTCATCCTTGCGTTTAATTAGGAAACCTAATAATTTTGCAAAAACCACCATGATAACGCAGCTAAAAAATCCAAATAGTGCATGAAAGCCGAATAAGGCTTCTATTTTAAAATGTGGATGTAACGCAATAATAATTTCGGCTAACACAGTTAATATCAACACAACAATAGCGCCAACCCAGAGTTTTTTAATTGATGTTTTTTTATAAAACCAGTTTTGTTTCATGACATATTACCTGCCAACATATTAAGCAGTTGCAACGGGACTTCCGGAAACAAAAATAACAGTATTGTCATCGATGCTGTTAGCGTTAATGCGAACACAATAGCTAATGGGGCTTCCCGATAGATTAAATCATTACCACTGATTGGCTTCTTGAAAAAAGCGGCATAAATTATTGGTAAAAAATAGCCCGCATTCAATAAGGTACTGATAACGATCACTGTTATCGCAAACCATGATTCAATTTCAAAAGCACCTTGCAATATATACCATTTACTTAAGAAGCCCACTGTTGGTGGTACGCCAATCATGGATAAACTGGCTATGGCAAATGCAGCCATCGTCCATGGCATCGCTTTTCCTATGCCATCCAATTCGCTCACTGCTGTTTTCTTCGTTACCGTATAAATTGATCCGGCTGCAAAAAACAAAGTAATTTTACCAAAAGCATGTGCGAGAATATGAAGTGCAGCACCCATTATAGAAATAGGAACAAGTAATGCTGTTGCTAAAATAACATAAGATAATTGGCTAATGGTTGAATAAGCCAATCGGCGTTTTAAATTATCAGAACGTAAGGCAATGATTGAAGCGACAATAATAGTCATGCCCGCCAGATAAAGCAGGATATTAACTTCAATAACGTCAGACAATAATGCCGGGCTGAATATGTAAGTCACAATCTTAACTATGCTAAACACACCTGCTTTAACAACGGCAACCGCATGTAGTAATGCACTGACCGGTGTTGGCGCAACCATTGCTGCCGGCAACCATTTATGCATGGGCATTAATGCAGCCTTGCCTATTCCATAAGCGTATAACATTAATAAAACCAATATTACACCACGTCCATGATCATTATTGAGTATGCCACCACTAGTAAATTCTGTTGTGCCCGCTAATATATTTGTCCATATAATCGCTGGCAGAAAAAAACAAATCGATGTAAAAAGAAGAACGCCAAGATAAACCCGACCCGCTCGCATCGCATCTTCACTACCTTTATGCGTAACCAATGGATATGTCGAAAGCGTTAAGGCTTCGTAAAAGATAAATAAAGTGATTAAGTTTGCCGAGAAAGAAATGCCTATGGTGCTTGCGATTGCTATGGCAAAACAAATATAAAAACGACTTTGATGTTTTTCTTTATTACCTCGCATATATCCAATAGAATAAATTGAGTTTATTAGCCATAAGAATGACGCAATACAAGCGAATAACATGCCCAACGGTTCAATCTTGAAATGTATGGCTAGACCCGGTAAAAATTCAAGCAGATGATATTCTGGCTGCTCACCATTCAATACTCTCGCTAATAATGAATAAACAACGAGTATCAAACATACAGCGCCTAGTAATGTGCATGCTTCTCTAAGATTAATATTCTTGTGTGTAATGGCGATCAAAACCGCCGTAATCACAGGAATGCACAAGGCCAGAACGACTAAGAGTTGATCAGTCATAATTACCGGGCAAAAAAGTCATGGGCAATGGCATTAGCTATATCGACGCTAAGGTATGAATCAACACCAAAATAAATATTGGCAATAACAAAAACAAATAATGCGAAAAATAATAAATAAGGTGTTTTCTGAACGCTATCTATTGCTATTTCCCTTGTTATGGCTTCCTTATCCGCTGATTTAAAGTAAGCGATTTCTACAAATTTCCAGATATAGACAATCGCCAACATTGATGAAAAAACGATTACTAAGACCAATCCCCAATACCCCGCTTCAAATGAAGCCTTGATCAAAACCCATTTACTGACAAAACCTGCCGTTAATGGAACACCGATTAAACTCAAACCGCCAATGAGAAAAGAAACCATCAGCAATGGCATAGTTTTAGCCAATCCCGCAAGTTTAGAAATAGAATCCGTTTTAGTATAATAAACAATGACGATAACAGATAAAAACAAGCTGACTTTTATAATGGCATGGTTAAAAACATGAACCAGACCTGCGGCTAAACCTGCTTCCGTCGCTAATGAAATGCCCAATAACATATAACCCAGCTGTGCAATACTGGAATAAGCCAATAAGCGTTTCAAACTGTCTTGTTTAATCGCCAAATAGGAACCATATAGAATTCCAGCACAAGCTAATATCATTAAGAAATAATTTAATGTTTCTTGAACAAACACATATTCATAGCCAAATACGGAATAAACAAATCGTATCAGAACATAGATAAAAACCTTGGTCGTCGTTCCTGCAAGAAAAGTTGAGACAATCGATGGTGAATAGCTATACGCATCAGGCAACCACAAATGCAATGGGAAGATAGCTGCTTTTATTCCTATGCCAATTACAAAGAATACCAATGCTGTCGTTAATGTTTTTGTGTTTTCAACATCTGGCAAACGCTGAAAGATATCAGCCATATTTAATGTGCCAGTAACAACATAAAGTAAACCAACAGAGATCAGAATGAAACTGGCACCTATTGTTCCAAAGATAAGGTATTTAAAAGCAGCATATAAACAACGTCGATCATTACCAATACTGATCATGGCGTAAGATGAGAGCGAGGCTATTTCTATAAAAACAAATAAATTAAACACATCGCCGGTCATGATGACACCCAATAAACCGGTCAGGTTTAACAAGAATACCGTATAAAATAAATAAAGGCGGTCAGATGAAATTTCATTTGCAAGACTTTCTCGCGCACCGAGCAAAACAACCGTTGCTACAGCATTAATGATCAACAGCATAAATACGGTTAATTTATCCAGCCGGTATTCAATCCCCCAGGGGCTAAGCCAGCCACCAAGTGCATAAGACATTACACCTTCGAGCATAACTTGATTAAATAAAGCACAGGAAATGATAAATGACAGCAAGCAAACAAGTGTTGTCAGCAACCAACTCAATGTGCCTTGACGCAAAATGACGCATATTGGTGCAGCTATTAGAGGTAAAATGACCTGTAATACAGGCAAATTAGAACTAATCACTTTCGGATTCCTCTGAAAATGTCTTTTATTCGCGATAGCAGCGTCAGTGCCGTACTCGAATGACCACCATGGATGGTGGGAATGCAGTTTTCGCCTATAGTGCCTACTG
>CAYTIZ010000296.1:3110-3331 GCA_964437885.1 uncultured Enterobacteriaceae bacterium | reverse complement strand
GCAGCACCTGACATGAATATGCCACTGGCTAGAAAGAGCATAGGTAATGACTTAGCGAGCCTTCTTTCGAAATTAGCCGGCTTGCTATTTTTTGTGCGTTGATCTTCCTTAATAGCGAAAGCATTATTTTCAGCATAAATCTTAAGTTGCTCATAAGCTGAAGGATTTTTTTCTCTAAGACCATGCTCATGAACCAACACACGATGGTTATTAATGATACA
>CAYTIZ010000296.1:2643-3100 GCA_964437885.1 uncultured Enterobacteriaceae bacterium | reverse complement strand
CTTAGTCGCTGCTTTTAGGTCGCGTTTTATCCTGTTTTTAAGAAAGGCTTCTGAAACTCTCTCAATCCAGTTATTAGGCCCATCATTATCTACAAATGTATTTACAGCAGTATTGTTATTCATCTTGATTTTCTCCAATAATTTAAAACTAATAATTTTTTTCCTGTTATGCAGATTCAACATGCGGCTTTCTTGAATCTACCCATTGTGCTACAAAATCTTCAAAATCTTCTTTAAAACTATCCGTTAACTTAAGTCTCTTTACTCGCGAATCATTCGCATCATGTAGTCGTGAAACTATTTTCATTTCTTCAAGCAACTCCAGATTACGCAGTGACTTATTGCGTGGTTCTCCCACGTTCAAATAAATTTCTTTTACCGACGGCATATGATTACGTAAATTACTAATGCCGATAAAAAAAACAGTGTCGAACATTGTTCCAAGCATTTTGCTTCT
>CAYTIZ010000296.1:0-2625 GCA_964437885.1 uncultured Enterobacteriaceae bacterium | reverse complement strand
ATTGACTCAATCGAATACTGTCCAATTAAATCAACAAATCGGTCCCTGACTCTCAACAAATTCTCTAATTCGCCTTCGCGATAATTTAATTCCATAACTGCTTTATCTTGCTTCCAAGTTTAGTAACTCATTTTCATCACGCAATGTGATAAGGGTTCACTTTTGAACCTTGTTTCAACTAAAGGCGTAAAACGATTGTCCTTGCTCGATTAAACAACACTAAAATTTATTACTTCTCTACTTTCGTAGAGCAAATCGGATACACATTCGTTAATATATCAACCAAGCCAAACTGTTCCAAAATCGCCCTTGTATCTTGTTATCGGCAATATTATTTAATTACTTTAGGATTCAATGACATAGTCCAAGAAGGAGAGTGGCTCTGTAATTATTTGAAATACTTGGAATTTTAGGATACGAGGTATAGATAGGTTCAGTTATGAACCAATTTTTGGCTTTTCGAGTGAAATATCGCAGAGGAAAATGACAGATTCTTAAGCGTTCAATACCTATCGATATTCGCATACAATAGAACTTGTTCTTTTATAAAGAAAATTGTATCTACATAGCATTGTGAAAGGGAGGGGGATAGCATGCCAAGTACCGATACTGAAAAAGATAGCAAGCCTTTATCTGAGGAAGAGCTTTATAGCATGCCAGATGTCAATGCGCTTAGCTTTGATGATTTAAAGGTTTGTCTAAGCAAAGGCATATCTGATTTTCGACAGACACCACAGTTTGGACTGTTCTTTGGCGGCGTTTTTGCCTTTGGCGGAATTTTTATTGTGTTGTCATTCTACCTTTGGGATAAGGGTTGGCTTATCTATCCAATGCTGGTCGGTTTCCCCTTGATTGGTCCTTTTGTTGCAGTTGGTCTTTACGATGTCAGTCGCAGGTTAGATGCGGGATTACCCTTGCCCTGGAAAGAAATTTTATTTGTAATAAAACTGCAAACAGGTCGGCAATTACCTTATATGGCATTTGTTACGCTTTTTATCTTCTGGATGTGGATGTATCAAATTCGACTTCTAATAGCGCTTATTCTTGGGCGTATGTCATTCAGTTCATGGGAATCATTCTTCGAAATTATTACAACGACACCAGAGGGTTTGACATTTATTGTAATAGGGCATGTGGTAGGTGCTGTTTTTGCGCTAGTGCTTTTTTCCATTACCGTTGTTTCTATACCATTGATAATTGATCGGGATACGGATTTTGTTACAGGTATAATTACAAGTGTGAAAACGGTAAAGAAAAGTCCGATAGTTATGCTTTCATGGGGCGTGTTTGTCACTCTTGCAGTAATGGTATCGTTTATTCCTGCGTTCTTGGGCTTGCTTGTTGTGTTGCCGGTGTTGGGGCATACGACATGGCACATTTATAAAAAGGCGGTGGTGTGAAGTTTAGGATGTTTGGTTGAAATAAGGAATGGTTCATAAAGATAATCAAGATTATGAGTATGATGTATGTCTTTCGTTTGCGGGAGAAGATCGTAAATATGTACGTCAAGTAGCTGATGAACTTAGGCGTCTTGGTATTAGGGTTTTCTACGATGAGTATCAGGAAGTAGATCTATGGGGCAAAGATTTATATGAACATTTAGATGATATATACAAAAATGCAGCACGTTATTGTGTAATATTTGTATCAAATAATTATGCATCAAAACTTTGGACAAACCATGAACGCAAAAGTGCACAAGAACGTGCTTTCAAAGATTCTTCGGATTATATTTTACCAGCGCGTTTTGACGACACAATTGTTCCAGGATTGCGGGAGACTGTTGGTTATATAGATTTATGTGATAGAGATGCAATTAATTTTGCTAAATTAATACAAAAAAAAGTTGGTGGACACTTTAGAAAGAACTATATTCCTCCAATTCCAGACAAGTTGATTACTTTACTAGAAGTTGAAGATAGTGATGAGATTGATGAATTAAATTTTATTGCACATAATTTTCTTTCAGCACTAAAACGAACGACAGAAGAAGAACGTGAATTAATAGCTCATTTTTTTCTTAACGCGTGTCCTGCAGAACTCCCAGATAATGTTCATGTAAATATAGATTTACTGAGAAGAGTATTTGGGGGTACCGAGCAAAAAATTAAAAGAATGTTAGGAAATCTTAGTTCTTTAGGCTTCATCGTAAGTCTTAGAGAAGATAATGAAACTGACGGCCACCTAGGTAAGCAAGAGATGTTAGTTCTAGAGTGGAACGATATGAGCGTGGGAGAAGATATTGATGTAGTGAAATATTGTACGGGTACAGGTGTGGCTAATGCGATGATTAATGCCGCTTTTGATTGTTATTGTGAAGGTTGTGCCCTAGATGCATTTAAGAGATTAGATTTTTCGCAGTTATCAGAGATTACTGCTGACATAGATGTGCATGATCATGGAGAAGAAAAATCTACATTGAGATAACTTAATCAATTAAAAGAGTCAGTGTTGATTAACTCAAAAGCTTGAATAGAAAATCCTCTAAAACGTATTTATATTTTTTCTGAAATCGAGTTAGCGTAAAGAGGTCTCTCACGGTCATCCTTGGACTCTCATCCGCACCGACTCTACACACAAAAACCACCCGTAAAGGTGGTTTTTTATTTGGTGGAGGTGGCGAGA
>CAYTIZ010000295.1:1882-3374 GCA_964437885.1 uncultured Enterobacteriaceae bacterium | reverse complement strand
GAAGAAGTTTTTCTTCACTTGAATTTAGTATTTCCTTAAACGAGGCCATTTATTATTTATCCTCGCTTAAGGTAATAATCCTTGCAGTATGCCAGTGTTTCGTACCCATGGTTTGGTCTGTTGTATTGCCAAAGGTAATTCGCTAACGGCAAGTTCTGCATCTTGATAAGTATTATAGAGACCATATACCGCAGTATAGCGGGTAATGTCATTAACAATAACTTCTATATAGCCAGCTCTGGAATCAAATTTAGAGGCTTTTATATAATTAATGATATCTTTTTTACTAATGACACTTGCCAATTGCAATGTGTAGTTATCAGCTGCTTGTTGTCGAAGCCAATCACTTAAATCAAGTTCATTAGTGGATGTGTTTGGTGGACTTATTTTTGTCGATGCGAATTCTGTTGTATCAGTTGTTGAGTTTTTTATCATTGAAGTAGCAGGTTTGGTTTTTGTTACGGCAGTTGTCTTTCGAGCAGGCAATGTTCGTAATTTTTCTACAGCTTCTTGCAAACCTTGATCGGCAGCAATTTGGTACCATTCTTTTGCTTTATCTATATCTTTAGAAACGCCATAACCATTCTCATGGAAAACGCCGAGATTAAATTGAGCCTGAGCGACATTTTGTTCAGCCGCTTTGTTGAACCATTTTAATGCGGCGGCATAATTCTTTTTCTTACTTTGACCGAATGCATACATGACTGCCAGACTGTATTGTGCATTGCCGTGTCCTTGTGCAGATGCCGCATCAAACAGTTTTGCCGCTTTTACATAATTTTTAGGAATACCTATCCCACGATAATGCATTAAACCGAGATTAAATTGAGAGTCAGCAATCCCCGCATTGGCTGACATTTCCCACCATTTAGCGGCTTCGACATAATTTTGTTCTACGCCCTGACCCTGAAAATACTTCACGCCAATATCATGTTGTACTAAAGGCTCACCTTGTTCAGCTGCCATTCGATACCATTTTATCGATTCAGATGAATTTTTTTCTACACCATGACCGTAGTCATACATTAAACCCAAGGTGATTTGTGCTTGAGAATTCCCTCCTTCAGCTAATGGCTTAAGAATTTCTAATGCGCGCTCGTAATCTTGACTAAGATATGCCTGTTTACCTTCTTCGTAACTTGCCGCGTAAATTGAAGAGGAAAACAGGAACAGTAAACAAAAGAATAGTTTGGACAAACGTATCCTTGATATAAGGGGGACAATCAATAGGTGTATATCTATGATACTTGGAAATGTGTGTTTTAGAGTGCGTCCGTTTTTATTCAGGGCAAGGCGCGACGATGCGCATGGCCGTCCCCTGCAAAGAGGAACACCAACAGTAGGCGCTATAGGCGACACCGCATGGATGAAAACGGACGTGTTATGAATAGGCATTTCCAAGTATCACAGGTATAAGTTCCAGTTCATTTTGAAATATTTTTATGCCATTGATTTGGCCATTGCGAAGACCTCTTCTGCATCGAATAATTGA
>CAYTIZ010000295.1:0-1782 GCA_964437885.1 uncultured Enterobacteriaceae bacterium | reverse complement strand
TTTTTATGCCATTGATTTGGCCATTGCGAAGACCTCTTCTGCATCGAATAATTGATCTTTAGCCTCAAACAATTTTTCAATACATGCTCGGTGTACTGCGAGTTTTAAGGTACCAAAACCAATTGCTCCCCAGACGAATTTCCCATGACGATTCTCACCGCGATCCATCATGTCAGTGCCACCAATGCCAATAGGTGGCGTTGCATTAGCATCTGCCATTAATTCTATATTACTGTTATTTTCCCAGTGTTCGGCTGTAATTAATTCAATTCCCGCTGCGCCAGTTGCAAAAACAACCTGCGCATCTTCAATGGCTTTGCCTCGTGCATCATTGTCAGCCGCTTCAACACCCAGAATATCCACATCAAAACTGTTTTTCATGTCCTCACAAGCTTGTTTTGCACGAGCTTCCTGACGCGAAGTAATGGTTACCTGAGCTCCTTCTTTTGCCAACATGATGGCGGCACGTTGACCCACTGGGCCGGTTCCAGCAAGCACAACCGCTTTTTCCCCGGCGACGTCGCCACTGGTTAAAAGTTTTGCCACACCGGCCGCAGCTGTTGTATTGCTACCATTACTGTCGAGCATGACGGAGACACGAAAGTCATAGAAGAAGTTATTTTGTACCGCTTTGAATAATTTTTCACCAGCAACCATGTCACTGCCGCCTACGAATATAGCGGTAAATTTCTTTTCTTTAGGGGCACGCGTAAAAATGGTGCCTTCAACTAATGGGGTTACGTTATCTGGAGTAACGTTTCCGTGGCCGATTACGTGATCTGCGCCACCATCATAGGCAACAACAGTATCAAATACAGAGGGATGTTCATCGGTATCAAGTTGAAACAAAAGCTTTTTCATGTTTTTTCCTTTGTAGAATTTTGTTTGCCATATTGAAAGAATAGGAGATATTGAACTTAGTTAGCCAGATTTATTCCTTCATCCAGAGTGTTTTATGGGGCGTAAGGTAACCCATGCAAGGTTGTCCGACAACATATCGGGCTAAATTTCTGATTAGCAGAGCAATCTGCCCGGATCAGAGCTTATTTTGTTAATAATTAACGATTACATAAAATCTGTCATATAATCGCGGCCTTTATTTTGAGAAAAACATGAATTCGAGGAAATTGTGATGATTAAAGATATGCCGATACAAGAATTTCTGGATGAACTGGCAAGCAAGTCATCGACACCGGGTGGTGGTGGTGCGGCTGCTGTATCTGGTGCCATGGGCGCTGCCCTTATTAGTATGGTAGCGAACTTCACCATTGGTAAGAAAGGTTACGAGGATGTTGAAGATCAGGTGAAAGAAATACTGGTAAAATCTGAAGACTTAAGAGCCAAACTAACAGATGCTATTAGAGACGATGTTGATGTTTTTAATCGAGTAATGGCTTCGTACGGGATGCCAAAAGAGTCCGATGAAGATAAAGCCGCACGTTCAGCCGAAATCCAGGCTGCATTGAAAGCGGCTACGGATGTTCCACTGGAATGCGCCCGACTTTGTCGTGAAGTGGTTAATCTTAGTCAACCCATAGCTGAAATAGGCAATAATAACGTCATCAGCGATGCGGGAGTTGCTGTATTAGGTGGCTATGCGGGTCTTAGAAGCGCTGCTTTAAATGTTTATATTAATATTGGCGGTATAAAAGACGAGGAGTTTGTTAGTAGTCGACGTAAACAACTGGAAGAGTCGTTGGAAGGTATGGATACTTTAAAAGAAGAAATCTACGGCCTGGTTAAAAGCAAACTTTAAAATGCACTTTTTCCGCGATTCAATGT
>CAYTIZ010000294.1:0-3377 GCA_964437885.1 uncultured Enterobacteriaceae bacterium | reverse complement strand
GGAGACCGAGGTAGAGTTGCGCCGGGACATCTACACGGATGTAGTTGGTAGAGTAATGCAGGAGCAATTACCGAGCAGCAACCGAGAGTCGAGTCGGGAACAGAGACCGAGAGCGACGCAGGAAGCCAAAGCCGAGCACATCTGTTTTCATCCAGAGCAGCGTCGCCTAAAGCGCCTACTGTTAATGTTTCCCCTTGCAGGGAGTGATCATGCGCGACGTCGCGTCTCTCGCCCTGAATGAAAACAAAGGCACTCTAATTCCAGTATCTTTATGTATCTTGGGTATATATACCTATCCAGATTTGAAACAGACACTATAATGTTCGCCCTTGGAGGATGTATATGCTTTTACTATCAAAAAAAAAGATTGGTTAGGAAATATTCGCGGTGACATTTTAGCAGGTCTTGTTGTTGCGTTGGCTTTAATTCCGGAAGCGATCGCTTTTTCTATTATTGCCGGTGTCGATCCTAAAATTGGCCTTTATGCGTCGTTTTGTATTGCGGTGATTACTGCAATCATTGGTGGGCGGCCTGGTATGATCAGCGCGGCAACGGGTGCCATGGCCTTATTAATGGTAACCCTGGTTAAAGAACATGGTTTACAGTATTTATTAGCAACGACGTTATTAACTGGCGCTATTCAGGTTTTTGCAGGTTATCTCAAGCTGGGTAGTTTAATGCGCTTTGTTTCTCGCTCGGTGGTAACGGGCTTTGTGAATGCCTTGGCCATTTTGATCTTTATGGCGCAATTACCTGAGTTAACCAATGTGACATGGCATGTTTATGCAATGACATCGGCTGGCCTTGGAATTATCTATTTATTTCCATATCTTCCTGTTATTGGGAAATCAATTCCTTCTCCTTTAGTCTGTATTGTTGTGTTGTCAGCAATTGCTATCTATTTGAAACTGGATATTCGTACAGTTGGTGATATGGGTGAATTACCCGATACTTTACCTGTATTTTTATGGCCTGATGTTCCTTTAACATTCGAGACACTGAAAATTATTTTTCCTTATGCCTTGCCATTAGCCATGGTGGGTTTGCTAGAGTCTTTAATGACAGCAACCATTGTTGATGATTTAACCGATACGGACAGTGATAAAAATCGTGAGTGCAAAGGTCAAGGTATTGCCAATATTGGCGCTGGACTTTTAGGTGGAATGGCGGGTTGCGCGATGATCGGACAATCCGTTATTAATATTAAATCAGGTGGGCGAGGGCGCTTGTCGACACTGCTTGCGGGAAGCTTTCTTTTAATCATGATTGTGTTTCTTGGCGACTGGATTAAACAAATTCCAATGGCGGCTCTGGTTGCTGTGATGATTATGGTGTCGATTGGTACTTTTAGCTGGGGGTCACTTCGGGATTTAAAAGATCATCCGCTTTCTTCCAGTCTGGTTATGGTTATGACCGTGGTGGTGGTGGTCTGGACACATAATCTGGCTCTCGGTGTTTTTGTTGGTGTATTGTTGGCCTCATTATTCTTTGCGAATAAAATTAGCCATTTAATGTATGTTGAATCAGAAATGGATGAGGTAAGTGATACTCGAACTTATCATGTTATCGGACAAATATTTTTTAGTTCAGCAGATAAATTTATTGCAGCGTTTGATTTTAAAGAAGCGATAGAAAAAGTGGTGATTGATCTGCATCGTGCACATTTATGGGACATCACCTCAGTGTCGGCTTTGGATAAAGTCGTGCTAAAATTTCGTCGGGAAGGAGCAGACGTAAAATTGGTTGGTTTGAATGATGCGAGTTCAACAATTATTGATCGCTTTGGTACTCACGATAAACCTGAAGACATAGATAAAATTATAGGAGGCCGCTAATGAATAATGAAAAAAAAATGGTCTTGGCGTGTGTTGATGGCTCCAGACTAAGCGAAGCCGTTTGTGATTATGCCGCATGGATAGCGCAACGCGTTGATGTGCCACTGAAACTTCACAATACAATCGATCATCATCATGAAACGGCAGACATGATAGATTTATCCGGAAGTTTTGGTATCGATGGTCGTGAACATTTGCTTGAGGACATGACCGACCTTGAACATACGCAAGGTAAGTTGCGAATAAAATCAGGTAAGTCGATTTTACAAGTAGCCAGAGCACGCGTTATTGAAAATGGAGTTAGTGATCCAATTTTATCGTTACAACATGGTGGTTTAGTTGAGTCGTTGACTGAACTTGAGAGCAGCATTCGTGTTCTTGTTATTGGGGTGCGCGGAAAAATACACGAAGATCAGCCTGATCAGCTCGGTGATAAACTCGCAGACATTATTCGTTCTTTACATCGACCTACTTTGGTTACGTGCGAAGAGTTTAAAACACCACAAAAAGTAATGATTGCTTACGACGGTAGCGATGCTTCAGAGAAAGCGGTTGATATGGTGGCAAATAGTCCTCTGTACAAAGGTCTGGTTTGCCATCTGGTCTGCGTTAGTAATAAAAGCAGTGCCGATGAATTGCTTGAGAAAGCGGCTAATAAATTACGCGAGGTGGGTAATATTGATGTTATTACTGCCAGTTTACGCGGCAAGGCCGAGCATGAGCTTTGTGAATATCAATTGAATCAGGATATTGATATGACAGTTATGGGTGCGTTTAGTCATACTCGGTTGTATGACATTCTGTTAGGCAGCTTTACTGTCAAGATGCTGCTTAATACTAAAAAACCGTTATTACTTCTTAGATAAGTATAAGGGCACCGTATTTCATAAATATAGTCATTGATTAATATTAATGCCAAGAGTAAAAACGAATCTAAATTTTTGTACAAACTAAAATAACTTAAAACACGGAGAAATAACAATGAACAAATTAAACCTGTTAGGTTTGGCACTTATCTTATCTTTAACAGCGTGTAGCGATGAAGATAAAACTTCTGCATCTAAAGAAATGAATGAAGTTGAAGAAAGTACCGCTGCCGTTATGGATAGTGCTTCTAAATCAGTAGCGGAAACTACGGAAGCCGCTGCTGAAATAGTGGCAGAAACAACAGAAGAAGCAGACGTCGTTGCAGAAGCAGCCTCTAGCTTGACTGAGCAAGCAATGGGGATAGCGAAAGAAAAAGCGGAAGAATATATCGATGAAAATAAAGATGAAATGATCGACGCGGCTAAAGAAAAAGTAACCAACATGGTGAAAGAGCAAACTCAACAACAAGCTGAAGAAATGGTTAAAGAGAAAGCGACAGAGATGGTGAAGGAAGAAGCGATGGATGCAGCGAAAGATAATGCAATGGATGACGCCAAAGATATGCTTAAAGGTGGTTTCTAACAACAGCTTTAAGTAATTAGTAAAATATTGATGGTGGGCTAACATTAGTCCACCATCATGTGTTACAGAAGTATCGTATTACTCCTTCAGGTT
>CAYTIZ010000293.1:563-3389 GCA_964437885.1 uncultured Enterobacteriaceae bacterium | reverse complement strand
TTTCGGATATTTATCCAATCCATAAGTTCTGATTCCACTATATAGCCCAAGTTAATGTGTTAAAGACTAGCACAATGATTAATTGTGTCGATACTTTGTAGGGTTTATTCCCGTGATGCTTTGCCGAGGAGGCGGGGTGTTATCGGGGCAATTGTGCACGACTGCATGGACGCAGGAGGTAGAGCAGCACTGGAAGCAGTTGCCGAAGACGCACACCCGCGCATTCATGGACGACCGCCATGAATGCGCGGGTGTGTCGATTATGCAGGAGCAATAATCGACCAATGTATGCGCAACCCGAATAACAGCACGCCGACGAGGGTAGCCGCAGGCTAAAGCATCAGGGAGAAGATTTTTTGCTTACTTCTTTTTGAAAACAGTTTTGTACATGGATGTACTTATGCAGCGATCGCATGGATGCGAAAGAGCAGCGGACTCGCCATGAAGTGCAGAACGCACAAATGTCGCGGGCGCATGGATGCGCAGGAGCGACTAGGCGAAACAAATGTAAAAAAGAATACGGCTATTTCTTATCCTGTTCCTCTAACATCCGAACAATCTCATCCTCCCCCATTGGTTTCTTCCTCTTAATACGCAAACTCCTGTTCCAATCCCTAAAAAAGTTTTTATTAAATAAAAAATTAAATCCAGCAACAATTAGTATCGCAATAACAGCACCGAGGGCAGCAAGTGCCATATCTTTATGTGCATCCCAGATATCGCCTTGTGTTCCCAAAAATAACATCCCCAACTCCCCGCCAAATATTTCAGCGGCAGCCCACTCAAGTAACTCGAATATCATTGATCCGGTTATGGAAAACAACAAGGGAAAGAAATACCCCCAAAACCCTTTACTATTCGTAATGCGACAATAGACCTCTCTAAAAGGATAAGTTAGAAACAGGCCATATAAAAAATGAACAATTCGATCAAAATTATTTCTCTCCCATTCCAGCATCTCGTTGAGACTAAAATCAAAATGTTTTATCAAAAATGCATCGTAAGGTACACGGGCATAAGTATAGTGCGCACCTATTTCATGCAGACACATAAATACAAAAATTAAACTGTAAGATATTCGGGAGAAAGGAAACTTTTTATACGTTGACCCCAGAACAAGAGCAACGACTAGTACCATGACATTTTCCAGCGCCCAATCGGCACGGTTATACGGAGATATTGCGAGTAATAAAAACTCAACGAAAAATAAAGCGGACAGGATTAAAAAATATTTTCGATGAGACATGATCAGGTTTTAGATATTTAGTTACGGTTTTTTAATAGGATCCTGTCTATTGTCGAATACTGCGTAAATGATTACCTCTGCCTCGCTTGCTACATAAAAAATAGTGAAAGGGAACTTTCTAATTAAGGCAGCTCTTAATTTTTTATGTTTTCGTGGATAGATAGCGGGGTTTTCCAAAATAAGTTTGATTGTTGTCATTACGCAATCAAGAAATTCTAAGCCTAATCCAGTTCTTTGATTTTCGTACCATCCGATCGCTACATCTATATCAATTTGAGCTTGCGACGTATAGCGGAGGTTCACTCGTACTTCTGCCTCAATTCTTCATGGACTTTCTTCCAATCTCTGGTCTCTACTTCTCCTTTTTCATACAGTGCTAAACGTCGATCCAGTTCTTTTTTTTGCCATTCAGGCAATGGTAATTCTGAATTCGATTTCGCGATTTCATCCCAAACATCTTCGATAAGCGAAATTTTTTCAGAAACCCCTAACTTGTTTATTTCACTTTTAAGTTCTTCTGTTCTCATTTTATTCCTCGCTAATACTGACAGATATTTTGATTAGTCCTTTAAGGCGTAGTCCAAGAATATCACGATGTCTATGCTTTGGGCGAAATCAATGACTACAACCCTCCCTTAATTTTCCTTGAACACTTCTTCCATAGATACACCTTCAAGCTTTCCTACTCGATAGGCATGCAATCGTTTTTCTGCTTTTTCAGCCCAACTACTTCAACAGAATCATCCGTCTTATCATTAAGTGATTCGTCAGTAATATTATTCATGATCACCATCAATCCACACACACTTCCCGCCACTCTTCTCTCTTAATAACTCCAGATACTTTTCATGTGCGGCAAGTTCTGCTTCAGTCGGTTCGACAACCCGTAATGGTTTGCGGTTTGTATCAGTAAGCCTAATCGCATTCTGTTCTGCGGCGTGTTCTTCTTCATGTGCATCAAAACCTAACGTTTCCTGTCCACCGGTCATTGCCAGATAAACATCGAGCAATATTTGTGCATCAAGTAATGCACCATGTAAATCGCGTTTTGAATTATCTATTTCATATCGTTTACATAACGCATCCAGACTATTTTTTTGTCCGGGATGTTTTTCACGCGCCATCGTTAACGTATCAACAACGGTGCAGTAGTGTTCTGTCTTGCCCCACTTCCTGCCGAGCTTTTTTAATTCAGCATCGATAAAACCAACATCGAAGGGTGCGTTATGAATAATTATTTCGCTATCACGAATAAAATCGATAAATTCTTGTGCAATATCAGCAAAGCGAGGTTTGTCAGAAAGAAAATCTGTGCTGATGCCATGTACATTAAACGCACCATCATCAATTTCACGATCAGGATTAATGTATTGATGATAGTGTTGATCTGTTTTACGTCGATTAATTAATTCGACACAACCGATTTCAATAATACGGTGACCTTGCTTAGGCTCAAGTCCGGTTGTTTCTGTATCAAGTATTATTTGTCTCAAAATATTTTCCTTATTTCCTCAAAGGTTTTCACGGATAGAGATTTTGTTTTCAGACGAGGCGAAAATGCGTCCACGACTGCATGGACG
>CAYTIZ010000293.1:0-533 GCA_964437885.1 uncultured Enterobacteriaceae bacterium | reverse complement strand
GAAGCCAAAGCCGAGAAGCGGAGTTTATAAATGATAAATGAGCATTCGAGCACATTTTCAACGAAGTATGAGAACAAAAGATCATTCGTGAAACGCCTTTGACATTTCATCGATGGCTTTATTGGCTAGAGCATCAACACGTTCGTTTTCGTCATGTCCACTATGGCCTTTCACCCATTGCCACTCTATTTGATGTGATTGACAAGCTTCATCCAAACGCTGCCAAAGATCCTGATTCTTTACCGGCTTTTTTGCTGCTGTTTTCCAGTTGCGTTTTTTCCAGCCTTCCATCCATTCGGTGATTCCTTTCATGACGTATTGTGAATCAGTAGTAAGAACAACGTCACAATCTCGTGTTAGAGACTCAATTCCCATAATAGCGCCCATCAGTTCCATACGATTATTGGTCGTATCTTCTTCGGCACCATACAGTTCTTTTTCTGTGCCGTTATAAATTAATAAAGCACCCCATCCTCCCGGACCGGGATTACCACGGCAAGCACCGTCGGAATAGATATATATTTTTTCAGCCA
>CAYTIZ010000292.1:0-3404 GCA_964437885.1 uncultured Enterobacteriaceae bacterium | reverse complement strand
GCTTTTTTGTAGTTTTCCATGCCGCTGACTTCAACGCCGTATAAAAGACGGAGTAATAGACGAAGGAAAAATTTTAGCAGACGAGCCATGAGTGCCATTGTACGTAAATATTGAGAGTAGTTCGCTAGATTCTTGAATTTCTAGTAATTAATTCAGGGAATTTTTTGCTGTCAGGCTCCCGCAATGGTTTGTTGAACGATTAAGCTCTGTCCTGGTTGCAAGTGTTTGCTTTTCTTTAGATTGTTCCATTTGAGTAGATCTTTAACATGGATATCAAATTTCCTGGCTATCAGCCAGAGTGAATCACCATGTTGAACAACATAAGCCCCTGCCTTTGTTGACGTGTTTTTAGCAACGGTCTTTATAAGAGTGGCTTGTTTTTTGTTCTCGTCATCTTTAACCCAGACAGTCAGTTTTTGTCCCAGTCTTAGTACGCTTCTCTTTGAAATACCATTCCATCGGGTCAGTTGACTAACACTAATGCCGTAATGACGACCGATATCCCAAAGATTATCACCGCGTTTTACCTTATAGATATAACGTTTGCCATCGCCAGTTGTTTTAAGACCTTTAAATTTTCTTGCGTCTGCACTTAAAGAATAATATTTTTTGGATTCTTTTGCTGTTGGGATAAGTAAAGAATGTCCTGCTCGAATTCTATTATTTTTTAAACGATTGACTTCTTTTAATGCAGATACACTAGTGAGATAGCGGCTGGCAATAATACCTAATGATTCACCCTGACGAATTATATGTTGTTGCCATTTGACGCGTTCGGATTTAGGTAATGCTGCAATTTTTTGTTTGAAGTCTGCGGCTTTATCTACTGGTATGAGTAAACGATGTGGTCCTTTAGGATCAGTTGCCCAACGATTAAAGCCAGGGTTTAAGGTATAAACTTCGTCAATTGATAAACCGGATAATTTTGATACTGTGGCTAAATCAATCTGACTGCCAATATCAATGCTTTCGAAATAAGGTTTATTTGAGATAGCTTTGAATTTAATCTTGTGTTTATTGCTATGCTTCAGGACTTCTGCAACCGCTAACAAACTGGGGACATAATTACGTGTTTCGCGCGGTAAACGTAAAGACCAGAAATCCGTTTTCTTTCCTTTTTTCTTATTCTTTCTGATAGCACGTGCAACATTTCCTTCGCCAGAGTTGTAGGCGGCGAGGGCATGGAACCAGTTACCATTAAATTGTTTGTGTAAAATTTCAAGGTAATCAAGAGCCGCATCCGTTGCAGCAATAATGTCGCGTCGACCGTCGTACCACCAATTCTGTTTCAAGCCAAAGCGTTTACCTGTGCCGGGAATAAATTGCCAGATGCCAGATGCTCGACTTGGGGAATATGCAAAAGGTTGATAAGCACTTTCAACAATAGGTAGTAGGGCTAAATCAAGCGGCATATCACGCTCTTTTAGTTTTGTAATAATGTGGAACAAATAAGGTTCGGCACGATCAGCAACTCGATCTATGTATTCCTGATTGCGAGCAAACCAGGCTATTTTATCTTTAACATTGCGCTTACTTATATGTCGATCAAGTTCCAGCCCATCTTTAATCAATAACCAGATATCGGAATAATTTTGTTGTTTAGCAACCTGATTTTCAAGATCCTCAGCAACATCAATGCCTGAAGCAGATTTACCAACAGATTCTGACAGTTGCGAACTAAGAGTGAGCTGATGACTATAAGCTGCGGTCAGTGGAGGTTCGACAGAGTCGGGTTGTGTGGAGGTAAAATTACAACCACTTATTACTAGTGGTACAAAGCAAATAATTGCTTTACGTATTATATGCATGGCGGAATCCTAGGGATTAGACGCCTTTCGGTCAAGTAATTTATCCTTACTTATTAGAAGTTGTCTTTCCAGTGCCGTATAGCGGCAAAAACTTCGTGAGATTTATCTAATTTTTTACCCGCATGCTGGCTCGCTGCATTGATAACACTCGTTTGTTCACAGCGAAGAAAGGGATTGGTTTCTTTTTCTATTGCCAATGTTGCCGGTATGGTGGGCAAATTCTTGTCTCTAAGTTGTTTTGCCTGACACAATCGTTCCTGAATTGCCTTGTTTTCTGGCTCAACGGACGCTGCAAATTGCAAGTTAGCTACTGTGTATTCATGACCACAATAAAGCAGAGTATCGTTGGGCAAGGTTTTAAATTTTGATAATGAAGCATGCATCTGTGGTGCGGTGCCTTCAAACATGCGACCGCAGCCGGCAGTGAAGAGTGTATCGCCGCTAAATACCATGCCCTCAGCATAATACGCAACGGCACCGGAAGTATGTCCCGGCACATCCAGAATATTCAGTTCCAAATTTAGCTCGGGTAAAGAAACAATATCGGCTTCACCTACCGGATTGGTGCTACCCGCGACGGATTCCGTCTTCGGTGTGTAAACGGGGATATTGTATTTTTCTGTGATTTCAGCAATCCCGCCAACATGATCCCAATGATGGTGTGTAATAAGAATAGCAATCGGGATTAAGCCTTCTGATTCAATCAGATTTAACACTGGTTTAGCTTCACTAGGGTCGATAATTGCGACATGATCGCTTGCCTTGTTTTTCAGCAACCAGATATAGTTATCCTTTAGTGCGGGTAGGGGTATGATCTGCGGCATGGTTTAATGCTGGCAGCACAGGTAATCAGAGTCAAATGAGTTTCGAAAAAAATAAAATAACAACTTTAAGAGAAAAGTTTTCAAACTGGTTCAGTAGTCCGTTAGGTAAGCGTGTCTTTGAAGCGGAAGAGGAGCAATTACAGGAAATCCTGCCAGATTTGTTTGGTTATCATATTTTGCAATATGGCTATTCAGCAGAATCAAATTACTTAAGGTCATCGCGTATTGCCGATAAAACCATACTCTTTCTTGATGATGCTGAAATAAAGAAAGGTTTAAAGGCAATTCATACCAGTGCAGAAGACTTACCTGTTGCAGCAGATAGTATTGACGTGATTGTTTTGCCACATATTCTGGAATATTCAAAAGACGTACATAAATTATTACGTGAGATGGATCGCGTACTTATTGGCGATGGCAATGTTGTTATCGTCGGTATTAATCCTATCAGCCTTTGGGGAATCTGGCATTTATTTCTTTGTTGGTGGGGTGAAATGCCATGGAGTGGTCGATTATTATCAATTCCGAAAATAAAAGATTGGTTGTCTTTACTGGACTTTGAAGTTGAAAAAACAAAATGCTTTTTCTTTTTGCCACCCTTACGCAATCAAAAACTATTAAAAAAATTGATGCCATTAGAACGTTTTGGTCGATATTGCTGGCCAATATTCGGTGGTTTATATGTTGTTGTTGCGAAAAAGCGTGTTGTCCCTTTAAATCCCATCAAGATGCAGTGGCGAGCAAAACGGAAAATAATTGGATCGAGTGTAGT
>CAYTIZ010000291.1:0-3419 GCA_964437885.1 uncultured Enterobacteriaceae bacterium | reverse complement strand
ATATTTTGTTAAACATTTTGGGTGTCGAATTATCGAAGATAGCATTCCCATAGATACTACAGAATTATCGCAATCTTTGAACAAAGGAAAACCATGTAAATCCATTTTCCTACTGTTCAAAAAATGGGGAAAACAATCTGATCATAAACATATTACAACAATACCAATTGAAGCTTCCAAGCTGGGTAACACAATTTTTTCTGCAGTAACAAGTTATACTCTTGGTAATTTAACTGTAGAAATTATTTATTCACCGAAGATGTTTAGAGGTGAGTTTGTTGACAAAACATTTCATCCTATTGGACCAACGAATAGAATTTTAATATTTCAAAATGTTTGAATAATTGTGATAGGGGACAGACCATGTTTTTTTTATCCCGTCTTGTCATGCTGAGGAAGTGATTAGTTATAGGGTCAATTGTGTATGGACGCACAATTGAGCGCATTCATTCAGGGATGAATGTATGCGCGATCCGTATATAACTGATGACTTGCGAAAGGAGCCGTAGGCCATGACATTAGGGAAAGGTTCTTTTGCTTACTTTTCTTCGAAGAAAAGTAGGACGCCATCAAGGCGGAAATAAAGGTTAAATAGAATTAGATATTGCAGTATAAATTAATACTTAAAAAATATGGCTTAAGCGTTCCTTCGCTTGTTCATGGCTGCAACTTCGACCATTAGCAATATCATTTTGTCCGCGTTTTATTTTTTCCAGTACATAAAGGTGATATTGAATATCCTCAAGCGTACTTTCGTCAGGCAGATGATGCAGCATTGTTTCTACTTCTTTTTTTGCGGTTTGCATCGGGTAAATCCTCAATGATTTATTGCAGAACAGTTTATTAATTTCTCTCAGTATAGTGCAGTAATGGATATTGTTTAAGAGTATTTAAGATAAATCAACTTACTATGATATTACCCTTTAATTTTATGCTGCCACTCTTTCGCTTTTTCCATTAACTTAGAATATTCCATATTCGTTAACTCTCTATTCTTTAATAACTGTTTTCCGGCAATCCAGACATCACTGACTTGTTGTCGATTTGCTGAATAAATAATTTGTGATACCGGTTCGTATAGTGGCATTGTTTCAAGTTGATCTAGGTTGATTGCGACGATGTCGGCTTGTTTTCCTTTTTTTAGCGAGCCAATTGTTTCATTCAGCCCTAATGCTTTAGCCCCATTCAATGTAGCCATCTTTAATGTGGTGTGCGCATCAAGACAAGTGCTGTCGTTGGCAACGCCTTTGGCGAGTAGTGCGGCAGTTCGCATTTCACCTATCATATCGAGATCGTTGTTACTTGCCGCACTATCAGTACCAATACAAACATTAACACCGGCTTTAACAAGTTCGCCTACTGGACAAAAACCGCTGGCGAGTTTTAAATTTGATTCAGCACAATGGACAACACTCACTCCAAGTTTGGCGAGTTCTTTAATTTCAGTTTTTTCCAATTGCGTCATGTGTACGGCGAGCATGCGTGAACTCAGTAGTCCTAATTCGGATAAACGTTGTAAAGGGCGTTTGCCATGTTGTTCACTACTTTGTTCAACTTCAAAAGCTGTTTCATGAACATGCATGTGAATGGGAATATCCAATTCTTCGGCAAGTACATTAATGCGTTTTAAAGGCTCGTCCGAAACTGTATACGGTGCATGTGGCGCAAAGGCGGTGTTAATCAAGGGATCGTGGCGATAGGTGTCGTGTACTTGTTCGCCCTTAAAAATATATTCATCAGCATCATTGGCCCAGGCCGTGGGGAAGTCGATCAGGATTAAACCAACAACGACACGCATTCCGATATGAGTACAAACTTCGGCAGTGTGATCAGGAAAAAAGTACATATCGTTAAAACAGGTTGTGCCACCACGAATCATTTCAGCAACGGCCAGTTCGGTGCCGTCTTTAACAAACTCAGGATTAACCCATTTTTGTTCGGCAGGCCAGATATGATTATTGAGCCAATCCATTAGCGGCAGATCATCCGCAAGACCGCGAAATAAATTCATTGCAGCGTGCGTATGCGCGTTGATTAAGCCAGGGATGAGAGCATGTTGTAGCAGATTGTGTTCTTCTGTTGCCGTAAACTTGTTACGAGCCTTATAGGAGGGCAGTAAAGCTTCTATTTTTCCGTCTTTAATTGCGATTGAATGGTTTTCATAGACGGTATTTTTTGGCTCAACCGGTATAATCCATTTGGCGTGAATCAGGGTATCAACATTCATATCGATAAAAGTACCTTCATTTATATAGGCGCTAGTATATAGACATTATGATAATTCATTAACAGGCTGAATAACCATTGACAATTTATAGTTCAAAAAATATTACCGAATCCTTTGCTGCGGTTAAGTGGGATGCCGGAAAGTTGACCTTATTAGATCAACGGAAATTACCTGGAGAAATCACTTATCTGGATTACGATTCAAGCAGTGCTGTCGCAGATGCAATTAAAGATATGATCGTTCGCGGCGCTCCGGCTATTGGCATTGCTGCTGCCTATGCTGTTGTGCTCGCGGCACGCTCGGCTTATCAGGCTTCAGCGGATAACTGGCGCGGAAGCATTGAAGCCGATCTTGAGACTCTTTCTGCTTCAAGGCCTACAGCGGTCAACTTAAATTGGGCGATTGCTGAAATGAGAAAGGCATTTGATGCCATTGAAGGTGATCCTGAATTGGTTTTATTGGAAATTGCTATTCGAATTCATGATGAAGATATTGCTGCAAATCATGAAATGGGTTGGCTTGGCGCAGAATTAATCAGCCCAGATAGTCAGGTGGTGACACATTGTAATGCCGGTGCTTTGGCGACAGGAGGCTATGGTACGGCCTTAGGCGTGATTAGAACGGCGTTTAAAGATGGATTAATCAAGCAAGTCTATTCATCAGAAACACGACCCTGGATGCAAGGTGCGCGTTTAACTAGTTGGGAATTACAACAAGACAATATCCCGGTGAATTTAGTCATTGATTCTGCTGTTTCCAGTTTGATGAAAACCGGTGACATTGATTGGTTAATTGTCGGCTCAGATCGTATTGCTGCGAATGGTGATGTGGCGAATAAGATTGGCACCTACTCACATGCTGTGTCAGCAAAATATCATGGTGTAAAAGTTATGGTTGTAGCGCCGTTTTCGACAGTTGATATGCAAATTAAATCTGGGAAGGACATTCCGATTGAGTATAGAAATGCAGAGGAAATTACTGATTTTAATGGCATTCGCATCGCGCCAAATGACATGAAAACGATTAACCCGGCCTTCGATATTACCCCTGCAAATTTAGTCGATGTTATCGTTACTGAGAAGGGAATTGTGCAAGATCCTGACGCTGAAAAAATGCTTGCAATTTTTGCTAAAATTTGAACTAAAATCAGTGGCTTAAAAGCAAAAAAAAATAGGGTAAATGGCTGAATTAT
>CAYTIZ010000290.1:0-3425 GCA_964437885.1 uncultured Enterobacteriaceae bacterium | reverse complement strand
CTGACTTTCTCTACCGTCTACATCCATGTAAACGTCCTGCATTTTCGACATTCCCGCTTTCCGTGGCGGTCATTTTTGCTCCTGCCACCAACAGTAGGCACTTTAGGCGATTCCTAAGTACCTGCTAATATTTTTTTAAATTGCCCTGCCCTTATCCAGTAATTCCTGTATTAATTGTTTTTCCTGTATTACCTTGCTGTCGCCACCGCCGAAATTAAGTAACCCGGATGTATATGTTGAGCCAAAGGTAGTAACAAGATTTACAGTCTGACCAAGTCCCATAAAAAACTCGTCATCACTTAGTGATGATAATGAATGTAGGTAGGCGTTCTAGGTATTTTTTTGGAGATCGCATAACGCGCATCCAGGGTACTATCAAAATTTGCCTACATAATTCGATGTAGGTAATCGTGATCCAGTTTTTTGGTTTTGGCAATAGGAATGATGATGCGCATGCGATCAGCTTTTTCATCGGTAATGACAGTAATGGTAAGACTACTGATTTTAAATTGCCAATAACCTTTCCTTCCTTCGGGGTTATCATCCATGCGTCGAATAATCGTATCCAGACGATCATTATTCATAATATAAGATTCGTTCTGCTCTTCCTCAACAGGCTCAGCAAAAACAGAGAAGGAACTACAGACAAACAAAACTATAATAAAGTACTTTAATAGATGACACAGCATCAATGTTATCCTTTCATTGCACAGTGTGATTTAGCAATTTATTCTTCGCTTGGTAAATCAGGCAATATAAAAGGTGTAGCCATACCAAGTTGGCGCATATAAATAATTCCACCATGCGGTCTATTTATATCGGCTTCTTCATAGATGTAATAAAATAATTCGTCAGCCCGTGCTTGACTAACAATCACTGTTATCACTTCTTTTTCCGCCTGTTCACCAATACCCCGATAGGCTAACGGCGTTATTTTCCCCATACCACGACCTGAATTAATATAAGCTCTATTAATACTTTTTTCGTCTTTTAACTTTTTTATAATTGGCAAAGCTAAACCTTTAGGTAATATACAGGTAATCAATTTGTCCTTTGGAAAATTTAATTTATCCATCATCTTTCTTCCGCTATCTAGATTAGCGATTTAGCATCGCCGGCTAATTTATCCGCGATTTCTTTTGGAATATAAGTTGCTGCTTTTTCCAACGGTGTAACATACATAAAACCCATGCCCGGCGTATCGAGATTACCAGCCAGATATATCTTTTCAAATACACGATCAATTTGATCAGTAGCAACGACAATATTAATAATTTCTTTTTCTACCTCAACAGCGATACCCAATACACCTAGCCTTTCTCTTACACCTTCACCTCTGGCATAAAATATGGTTGCACCTTGTGCTCCTGCATCCTGAGCTGCTTTGACTATAGTATCAGCCGACCCTTTTTGAACAATACAGGTAATCAATGCCACATCTGTTAACACAACTATATTGCGTTTACTCATGACTCGCTCCTTCAATAGATTTAACTAATTCATCTTCGCTATCATGGCGTCGCTTAACTTTCCATTGTATCCATAGTCCTGTACTCATAACGGCAATAATAGGTCCAATTGATGCCATGGATAAAATACCAAAACCTTCTACTGAACCAACCGCTTCACCAAAGCCTAATCCCATCGCCAATACTAACGGCACAGTTACCGGGCCAGTCGTTACACCGGCACTATCCCAGGCAATATTGACAAATTCTTCAGTCGACATATAAGTCAAAACAACTGCTATCAAATAACCGGGCACAACAATATAAGCAATCGGGATGGAATAAATAATTTTAAAGATACCAATCGCGATACCGCAACCAACACCAAATGAAACAGCATGCATTAATAGTTTTTTTCTAAATGCACCATTAGTTAGATTTTCAACTGTCATGCCTAATGCATTTAACGCTGGTTCGGCCAGAGTTGCACCAAATCCGAGTATCCATGCAAACACAAGAGCAATCGTTATACCTAATGCAAGATTGTATAGCGGTGATTCGCTGATAAGTTCAATCTGTGTAAACGCACCAGGTACTAATCCACCAGATTGACCACCGAGTTTTGCAAGGCCATAACTTAAACCTATATTGAAAATAATCATGCCGATAACAGCCAAAGATATTCCATAAGCAATGGTGCCGGGGTGTTTAATTTTTTCTTTAAGCACATACACAAGAATAAATATTAAAAACAACACCAATGGGATGATGGCGCGGACACCGGAAAGCACTTCGAGGTAAGGTGTTTTCTCATGCCAACTTAGCGTTGTTGATAAGCTGCTAATAGAAGTCGCGGCGTTAATAATCATTTCTGGTGTTTCAATAAATGAAATATAAATAGCCAGAAGTTCTACTGCAATAATAGGAAATAAAGATGCGAGTGTGACTATACCAAAACCAGATAATGATGAACGTCCTTTTCCTGCTGCTGTAGCAATGCCAATCCCAAGCGAGAGAACTAATGGCACAGTTACTGGGCCGGTTGTTACCGCACCGCAATCCCATGCAAGCCCCAACATTTTGCTTAGTTCACTGTCAGCCATTATATAAAGAGTTAAACCAATGGTCGGTATTAATGACATGTATATCAGTGGTTTTAAACTCCAACCATAAATAAAACGCAGTGTCCCCAATACAGCGGCAAGCCCAACTCCAATGCCCACCATAAGTACAAGGACTGATGACCATGTGTTTAGAAGTGAATATAAATAAGGTGCACGTTCAACATTAACAATAGAACCCGCTGCTTTTAAAGCCCCAATAGCAGGTTCCGCAAAGGTAACGCCTATACCCAATAAAAAAACTATAAGTAACACGGTTGGTAATTTGGCTTTTGAAGGCAGGATATTACCTATCGTTTCACCAAACGGCATGAGTCCGACTTTTAAACCTTCCATAAAGAACATAAGACCAAGAATCACGGAGATTAAACCTGCTGTAATAACCCACGAGTCAGCGACATTCTGACGTAGTATCAAGAGTTGGAATAAAATTAAATAAATGGCTAACGGCAATACTGCTTTAACCTGATCAATTAATCGCACTTTAAAATAAGGCTGAACCAGTCGATAGACATCGATTGAGCGTAACTGTAGTCTGGAAGGCTTATAGGGTAAATCGTTTCCGTCTTGATCTTGTTCTATTTCTGGCACCAGATCGTTATAACTCACTTCTTCTTGATGCATTGTAATTTCGCGTACAAGTGCACCAAAACGAATCTGTTTTAAATCAGACATAATTTTATTTTTGGATAGATATTAGAAATATATATTTAACATCAATACCATAGGGATTATAAAAGTCATGTTGGCAAGTAAATTGATCTATGTCAAAGAGTGTTGAATCAGAGCAACCTATAGCTTTATTAACAACACATTACTACCGTGCATCTAAAATGATAGAGCATTTTGATGCTTT
>CAYTIZ010000289.1:0-3432 GCA_964437885.1 uncultured Enterobacteriaceae bacterium | reverse complement strand
CAGGAATTTATCAACGACATTCGAAATGGTTCTCTTGTCAAGTGAGTTGAACTGGATAATTGCATCCAGACGGTTTCGAAATTCTGGACTAAACAATTTTTTAATACTTTCTATGGAATCACCGCTATGGTCCTGAGTTGTAAATCCAACAGAAGATCGACTCATGAGATCAGCTCCGGCATTTGTCGTCATGACTATAATGACATTACGAAAATCAGTCTTACGCCCATTGGAATCTGTTAATGTACCGTGATCAAAAACCTGCAACATTAAATTAAACACATCGGGATGTGCTTTTTCCATTTCATCAAGTAGCAATACACAATGTGGTTGTTTATTGATGGCATCAGTCAATAATCCACCTTGATCAAAGCCAACATATCCCGGCGGTGCGCCAATCAGTCTTGAAACCGTATGTCGTTCCATGTACTCAGACATATCAAAACGTACCAGTTCTATACCCATTTGCATGGCAAGTTGTTT
Organism: uncultured Enterobacteriaceae bacterium; assembly: GCA_964437885.1. Classification (GTDB taxonomy): domain Bacteria; phylum Pseudomonadota; class Gammaproteobacteria; order Eutrophobiales; family Eutrophobiaceae; genus UBA7359. The sequence goes on along the minus strand of CAYTIZ010000289.1, from coordinate 2,949 downwards.
GGTTACTTCTGTTTTAACAAAGCCTGTTGGTCCTGCAAATAGAAAATTTCCAATCGGTTTTTGAGGGTTGCCTAAACCGGAACGTGACATCTTTATCGCATTTGCTAACGTTCCTATCGCTTGATCTTGACCAAACACAACCATTTTTAGATTGCGTTCCAGGTTTTTTATAACATCTTTATCTGAACTAGACACAGTTTTTGCAGGAATACGTGCAATTTTGGCAATGATATTTTCAATATCATTTACGCCCACGGTTTTCTTTCGTTTGGAAGCGGGTAATAACTGCTGCGCAGCACCGGCTTCATCAATAACGTCTATCGCTTTGTCAGGTAAGTGACGGTCATTAATATAACGTTCTGTTAGCTCAACAGCAGTTCGTAATGCCTGATTTGTGTATCTGATTTGGTGATGCTCTTCAAAACGTGATTTTAAACCTTGCAGGATTTTTATTGTTTCATCAATAGAAGGTTCTTCAACATCTATTTTTTGAAAACGTCGGGCCAATGCGCGGTCTTTTTCAAATATGCCACGATATTCCTGATAGGTAGTAGAACCAATACATTTTAAATCACCTGATGCCAGCACTGGTTTAATGATATTTGATGCATCCATGACGCCGCCCGATGTTGCGCCTGCACCAATGATCGTATGTATTTCATCGATGAATAATATGGCTCCGGTTTGTTTTTTTAGTTGAGAAATAACGCTTTTTAAACGTTTTTCAAAATCGCCACGATATTTTGTGCCGGCAAGCAATGCACCAAGATCGAGTGAGTAAATGACATTGCCTTCTAATACTTCGGGCACTTCACCATCAACGATTTGTTTAGCAAGACCTTCAGCAATAGCGGTTTTACCCACACCTGCCTCGCCTACATAGAGAGGGTTATTTTTGCGACGACGACAGAGTATCTGGATTGTTCGCTGAATTTCGATTTGCCTGCCGATTAATGGATCAATTTTACCTTGTATAGCCTGTTCATTAAGGTTCACGGCATAGGCATCAAGAGGATTATTTCCTGCTTCATCCTGACGCGAGTCTTCTTCTACTTCATTGAAGTTATCTTCGCCCTCATTATCATCATTTATCCTGGCAATACCGTGAGAAAGAAAATTAACAGCATCAAGACGAGCAATATTTTGCTGGCTTAGAAAATAGGTTGCATGTGATTCACGTTCACCAAATATTGCGATCAGAACATTGGCGCCGGTCACTTCTTTTTTACCAGAAGATTGCACATGAAAAACAGCACGTTGTAATACGCGCTGAAATCCTAATGTTGGTTGTGTTTCACGATCATCATCAGCTTCAATAATGGATGAGTTTTCTTGTATGAATGACATTAAATCACTGTGAAGGCCATTCAGATCGGCACCACAGGCATGTAGCACTTTTGTCGCCGATGGATTATCAAGCAAGGCGAGCAAGAGATGTTCAACAGTCATAAATTCATGACGTAATTCTCGTGCTTCCCTGAATGCATTGTTGAGCGTTAGTTCAAGTTCTTTATCGAGCATAAGAGTTACCTTTAGGCTTTTTCCAATGTGCAAAGAAGAGGGTGCTGGTTTTCACGTGAATAATCATTAACCAACGAGACTTTTGTTTCAGCAATTTCATGAGTGAATATCCCACATACCCCTTTACCGTGTGTGTGAACATCTAACATGATGCGTGTTGCATTTTCTCTATCGATTGAGAAAAATATTTCCAGTATATGAACAACGAAATCCATCGGAGTATAATCATCGTTTATCAAAATTACCTTATATAGCGGCGGTCGCTCCAGTTTCGGCTTGGTTTCCTGAGTTGCCAAGTCATCATCGTAATGGTTGTCAGCTTTGTCTGACATAAATCGAACTCTTTACTAATAATATATGTACTAATAATGATACCTTGCTATAGGTCTTTTCAAGTGCTTTTTTACATTTTTTTGAACGCATGTTTTGTGCCATTAGTTTATATGCGGCTGAACTGTCTGAATATCAATATGTGTCTCTTTTTCTATTAGTTCTTCCTCAGTACGAAATTGTTCCATTGCTTTTGGATCTATGCACTGGATAAATTTACGGGCAGCGGGAGAAAGGACTTTTCCTCTGCGAAGGAATAAACCATAGGTTCTTTTCGGGAAATACTCTATTAATGGTACCCGCCCCAGTTTTTCATTACCGGATAGACATATGTCAGTGACTATAGACACACCTAAGCCATTTTCGACATATTTTTTAAGGACTTCCCAGCCTCCCACCTCTAATTTTACTTTGTAATCAACATTATATTGTTTAAATACTAAATCCACCATTTGCCAGGTAGACATATGTTGCGGTGATAATATCAATCCGTATTGGCTAATGTCATGCATATTCACCTGTTTATTTGCCAGCAATGGATGACCAACAGGAGTAATTAAGACCGGTTCAAAAGAGTAAATCGGTAGATAAACGACATCATCAGGGACATTTAGAGTGGAACCGATAGCGAAATCAACTTCACCGTTACGTACTTTATCAACTCCAATTGCCGCAGACCAGTTATTAAGTTTGATATGAATATCAGGGTAGGTGTCGGCGTAGCGTTTGATTATATCGGGCAAAGTGTAGAGGATTATAGCCTCAACAGCGGCGATATTCAGGCTACCTACAACGGAGTGTTTACATTTCTCGGCAAAGCTCTCCGGCAGAGTTTCTAATCCTTCAACCAGTGGCAGCGACATCTCGAACAATGTAGATCCTTCCGCCGTTAGTGCAATTCGAGGCCCTTTACGAAGGAATAGTTTTTGTTCTAAATCTTTTTCAAGTGATTGAATTAAAAGGGAAATAGAGGGTTGGCTGAGAAACATTTGCTCAGCAGCTCGAGACATACTTTTCAGTTGTGCGGTATAGCAAAATGCCCTTAATTGTTTCAGGCGATTTTGTTTATAGTAGAAACGGTCCATAAGTCATTATTAT
>CAYTIZ010000288.1:0-3436 GCA_964437885.1 uncultured Enterobacteriaceae bacterium | reverse complement strand
TCTGGAAATTTTCTTTGAAAAAGAATTAGAAATACGTTTTCGACCCTCTTATTTTCCATTCACTGAACCTTCTGCTGAAGTCGATATTATGGGTGAACGAGGCTGGTTAGAAGTTTTAGGCTGCGGCATGGTGCATCCTAACGTTTTAAAAAATGTGGGTATCGATCCGGAGAAGTATACCGGTCTGGCTTTTGGCATGGGGGTAGAGCGCTTAGCCATGCTTTATTACGGTGTTGATGATCTAAGGCTATTTTTCGACAATGATCTTAGGTTTCTAGAGCAATTTCATTGAGATAGATAATAAAAGGTATTTATAAATGAAATTCAGTGAAAAATGGTTACGAGAGCTTGTTGATCCGGAAGTAGATTCTGAAACATTAATGCATCAATTGACTATGGCGGGTCTTGAGGTTGATGGTGATAGCCCTGCTTGTCCGCAATTTAATGGATTGGTTGTTGTAGCAGAAGTTAAATCTGTATCGAAGCATCCTGATGCAGATAAGCTACATATCTGTGAAGTGGATTGTGGTGAAAAAAAGTTATTAACCATTGTTTGTGGTGCTACTAACGTCCGGGAAGGATTACATACTGTTTTGGCCAAAGTGGGTGCTACATTGGCAGATAAACCAAAATTGGAAGCTGTTGCATTAAAAGGTGTGACTTCTTATGGAATGTTGTGTTCTGCAGCTGAGATTGGCTTAGGTGAAGACAGTGATGGAATTATTGAATTATCTGCAAATGAGACTATAGGAAAAGCTCTAGAAGAAATAATCGATATTGATGACAATATTATCGAAATATCGTTGACACCAAATCGTGGTGATTGTCTCAGTATTCGAGGAATTGCACGTGAAGTAGCTGTATTCAATCATATTGAACTCGCTGAATTCAAAACTGATCCTGTTGAAATTACCTCTAAAGCTTGTCGCAAGGTTAAATTATCGGCTAAAGCAGGCTGCCCACATTATATTGGTAGAGTTATTGAGAATGTAGATGCCAGCGTCAAATCGCCACTTTGGCTATCTGAAAAATTACGACGTTCAGGAGTTCGCAGTATCAATGTAATTGTCGATATCACTAATTTTGTTATGCTTGAATTGGGTCAGCCGATGCATGCGTTTGATAATGATTATTTAAAGGGCGATATTGAAGTTCGATATACGAAAGAGTGTGAAAAACTTAAGCTTCTCGATGAGTCAGAACATCAGCTCAAACCTGGGACTCTCCTGATTGCAGATGATTCTGGTCCGTTGGCTATGGCAGGTTTAATGGGCGGTTTTGATAGTGCTGTAAGCTCTGAATCAAAAAATATATTTCTGGAAAGCGCTTTTTTCACGCCAGAGGTGATTATTGGTGAAGCGCGCCAGTATGGCTTGCATACTGAATCGTCTCATCGTTTTGAGCGTGGTGTTGACCCTCAACTTCAAAAAAGTGCCATTGAACGTGCAAGTGAATTGATTATTCAGTTATGTGGTGGGGAAGTAGGTCCTGTTGTTGAAACAACTAGCAAAAAAGATTTGCCAAAAAATACTCAGGTGATTCTTAGAAAATCACAGATCAAACGCGTATTAGGCATAGATTTAGACGAGCAATTTGTTACAGATACCTTTATAAGTTTAGAAATGGAATGTAAATATGAAGATAATCAATGGATTATAGTTGCTCCTTCCCATCGTTTCGATATTAAACTCGAAGTTGATCTGATTGAAGAATTGGCTCGAATCTATAGTTATGACGCAATTACAGTGGCTACGCCGAGTAGTCATCTAAAGATGCGAAGTCTTAACAGTACTCATTTATCCGTTAAGCAAATTCGAGAGATATTGATTAACCGAGATTATCAGGAAGTAATTACTTATAGTTTTATCGACCCAGCTATAAGTAAATTATTGAATAATAAGGATAAAACTTTAATTTTGGCTAATCCCATTGCACCTGAATTATCAGAAATGAGAAGTAGTCTTTTGCCTGGTTTACTTAATTCGCTGCAATACAATATTAAACGCCAACGAGAAAGAATTAGAATTTTTGAAACAGGCCTGGTTTTTAAAGGTTCTGAAGATCTTAAACAAGATTATCATGTTGGCGGTTTGTGTTATGGTAATACTTATGAAAAACAATGGGATAATAAAGATATCTTATCTGATTTCTATGATTTGAAGTGCGATGTTGATACGATTCTCTACTCGATAGCTGAAGCAACCAGGGTTGAGTTTATACAAAGCAAGTCAGACATGTTGCATCCAGGGCAAGCTGTGGACGTATTGATCGATGGCAAAGAAATAGGTTGTTATGGTCAGTTGCATCCTAAAATAGCCTCAAAACTTGATTTGAATACTAATGTCTATCTATTTGATTTTAAATTGGAAAACCTGAGAGAAAAAGATGTGCTCAAGTTCCAACCGATATCCAGGTTCCCATCAATAAAACGGGATATTTCAATATTAATTGATGAAACAATACCTCTAGCAGGAGTATTATCGAGTGTAGAAAACGATGCTTCTAAGATGCTCTCTAAGTTAGAGTTGTTTGACGTATATCAGGGCGAAGGCATTGAAAAAGGCAAAAAAAGTCTTGCTTTAGGCTTGACCTTTCAAGTAACTTCTAGCACTCTTAGGGATGAAGAGGTTGAAACCATCATGGGGAATATTATAGATGGTCTATATAATAAATTCGGTGCAGAACTGAGAAAATAATATGGCAGCACTGACTAAGGCTGAAATGGCGGAAAAACTATACGAAGAACTTGGCTTAAACAAGCGAGAAGCCAAGGAAGTTGTAGAGATGTTTTTTGAAGAAATTCGTTCCGCATTAGAAACAGGAAATCAGGTTAAACTTTCCGGTTTTGGGAATTTTGATCTGAGAGATAAAAAACAACGCCCTGGACGAAACCCTAAAACGGGTGAAGAAATTCCTATTAGCGCTCGTCGCGTAGTGACATTTCGTCCGGGTCAAAAACTAAAGGCACGGGTAGAGGCATATGCTGGAAGCGTCGAACAATAGTGAATTACCGGCAATACCGGGTAAGCGGTATTTTACAATAGGTGAGGTCAGTGCTCTCTGTGCTGTAAAACCGCACGTATTACGTTATTGGGAGCAGGAATTTCCACAGTTAAAGCCACTCAAACGTCGTGGTAATCGTCGATATTACCAACGTCATGATGTCATTCTTATCAGACAAATCAGAAGCTTACTATATGAGCAAGGTTTCACCATTGGTGGTGCTCGATTACGTCTTTCTGGTGATGAAGCCAAAGATGACTCAAATCAGAGCCAACAGATTATTAAACAGTTAAGAAATGAGCTTGAAGACGTTCTGGATATTTTAAGACGTTAATTCTGTACACTCGCGATTTCTTTATATTCTGTCTTTTGTTGTTTCCCCTTATTGAATTTAAGTAGTGGCTGAAATTCCTATCTTTAGTTATATTTCATT
>CAYTIZ010000287.1:0-3441 GCA_964437885.1 uncultured Enterobacteriaceae bacterium | reverse complement strand
TTATCTTGCATAACTCTTAAGGATAGTGATTTTGGCGCTAAAGTATCATTATTCAATTGCAGCGTGAAGAGAAGTCGATAAATATTGTAGAATACGCGTCCAATTCATATTTGAGGTTGTAATACATGTCGGCAATTAGTCGTGAACAAGTAGAAACAAGTCTTTCCGGAATCGAAGCCCCTTATATTAAGCAGGACTTAATCAGTGCAAAGTTGGTAAAAGATATCAGTATTGATGGTGATGCTGTATCAATTAGCCTTCAATTAGCCTATCCAGCAGAGGGTTTAAAAGAAGAATTATCCGAGTTAATAAAAGCAACGTTGAGTGAGCAGGGTGTCTCTGATATTACGGTAGATATTTCTAGCAAGATTGTTTCGCATTCCGTGCAGAAAGGTATTCCACTTTTATCCAATGTGAAAAATATAATTGCTGTCGCTTCAGGCAAAGGTGGCGTTGGTAAATCTACCACCTCAATTAATCTGGCTTTGGCATTACAAGCTGAAGGTGCGAGTGTTGGTATTCTGGATGCTGATATTTATGGGCCGAGTCAACCTAGAATGCTGGGTCTTCAAGGAAAACCGGATTCGACAGATGGCAAGACAGTAGAACCAAAAGTAAGTTATGGAATTCAATCGATGTCGATTGGCTATTTGATTGAGGAAGATACACCGATGATCTGGCGTGGGCCGATGGTGACAGGCGCACTGGAGCAGTTATTAAACGAAACTAACTGGAAGGATCTTGATTATTTGATTATTGATCTACCACCGGGAACGGGAGATATTCAATTAACGCTTTGCCAGAAAATTCCGGTAAGTGGCGCAGTGATTGTGACTACGCCGCAGGATATTGCTTTGTTAGATGCTAAAAAAGCATTAAAGATGTTTGAGAAGGTTCAAGTGCCGGTACTAGGTATTATTGAAAATATGAGTACGCATATTTGCAGTGAATGTGGCCATGAAGAACATATTTTTGGTAGTGGAGGTGGCGAACAAATGGCGAAGCAATATGATGTCGACCTATTAGGTTCGCTGCCATTAGATATTAAAATTCGTGAAGGTGTTGATAATGGTAAACCGACAGTAGCGATGGAACCGGATTCTGCTATTACAATGAATTATCGTGACATTGCTCGTCGCACAGCAGCCAAACTTGCATTGCAGTCGAAAGATTACAGTTCTAAATTTCCAAAAATCGTAATTGAGAACAATTAAGAGATAAAAAACTATGAGTGTTAAGAGTGATTCATGGATCCGTCGCATGGCGGAAGAACAAGGCATGATCGAGCCTTTTGAAAAAGGTCAGGTTAAAGAAAATGATTCAGGACGAATCATATCCTACGGTACATCCAGCTATGGTTATGATGTACGTTGTTCTGATGAATTTAAAATATTTACTAATGTTCATTCGGCGACGGTAGACCCAAAGAATTTTGATATGGATAGCTTTGTTGATGTTAAAAGTGATTATTGCATCATTCCGCCAAATTCTTTCGCCTTGGCAAGAACAGTCGAGTTTTTTCGTATACCACGAGATGTATTAACCATTTGTTTAGGTAAATCAACTTATGCACGTTGTGGCATTATCGTTAATGTCACACCACTTGAGCCTGAGTGGGAAGGTCACGTCACGCTTGAATTTTCAAACACAACGACTTTACCTGCAAAGATATATGCCAATGAAGGTGTGGCACAGGTTATCTTTATTGGCGCGGATGAAGTTTGTGAAACATCATATAAAGATCGTGCCGGAAAGTATCAGGGGCAGACAGGTGTTACTCTTCCCAAGACTTGATTAATTAGCCATTAGCAACGGCTTTCTGTTCGACACGTTCTTTTTTTATTGACGCAGTTTGCCTACTTAATACATGTTGCATGATGATTTCCTGGTCGCTTTCACAGATGCCAACGAAATCGACTGCAATATTAAATCGATAAAGATTATCATCCATTTTCTTCTTGCAATCGACTACACGAGCATAGAGCGGAATAAATTGATATTCAGGAAAAAGAATCAGTTCCATTTTTAGATTCACACCTTCATTTATCGGTGTATTTGATTCAAACGACATGCCGCTTGCGCTCAAGTTAACTTGTTGTGTTTCGGTGATTGAATTTTCCTGGTCATCATGGTGCATAATCATGCTTTCAATCAATGATAGTTTCTTATCGTAAAGACCTAGTATTTCAGCTACCAAGGGACTGACCTCTTCAATACGAGCCATTTTTGACATTATTTTTGCCTCTATACAATTAAATGCATTTTTTATTTCGGCAAGATTATTTTGCTCGTGTTCTGTCCGTTTAATTTCAGTCTCGACATCAATACCTTGCACAACGCGGTATTTGAGTGAGACCTTGTCATTAATTCGGAAGTATCGTCTGCGGTCATCCATAGTAGTTTTCCTGTTACATTTACGTTATTCAGCTTTCAATCCTTGACGGATACTTTCGAAGCGATCCTTCAGTGTTTGTAAGTCTATTGCATCAATTTTGGATTGATTTGGTGCTTTAATTTCTTTATCCAGTATGTCTTGTACTGATGTTGTTAGTTCCGGTGTAGCATCACTATCAAGTGTACTTTTAAATGGGTTGCTTCTGTCGGCGGAAATTTCATTCATTACATCTTCATTTTCGCCCTGCACAATCGTTAATTCTACTCGACGATTGAGTGCGCGATTTTCAAAGGTGTCATTTGCTACCATTGGATGCGCATCACCACGACCTTCGATAACAAATCGATTCGGTGAAAGTGTATCCAGAGCCAGTAATTCATGAACTACGGTTACTGCTCGCGATGAGGATAATTCCCAGTTAGAACGAAAACGTGCAGTTTTAATCGGAATGTTATCAGTGTGGCCGGCAACAATGATTCTACCTTCAATATCATTGAGTGATTTTCTTAGTTTATTCAATACAGGGATGAAACTGCCTTTAATAACAGACGAGCCCGATGGAAATGATCCCTTTTCGTTAATTCGTAGTAATATGCGATTGCCTTGAGTTTTTATTGCAACCAGGCCTTGTTCTATTTCAGGCTCAAGCGTTTTGAGTAATTTATAGGCGTCAGTAATAGTTTTTTCATGGAGCTCTTTCTCTTGCTTCAGCATTTCTTCTTTTACTTTATCGCTTTCTGCTGCAGCCTCTTCCAGTTCAGCTAATCTCTCGGCATCATCTTTTTCAGTATTTTCAGCGGTATTAACTTCTTCAGTTTCTTCTATAGTTGATTCTACAATTTCCTGTTTTTGGTGACGCTGCATTGCATCGGTGCCTGAGCCATCGTTATCTTCAGCTGAGTCGATGCTTTCCTTTTTTTCGTCTTCGGTCATTGCGTCAGTGAACTCAACGGTTTGTTTACTCTCGTCAATTGTGTTTTGTCGAATTTCTTTGACGAGTGTCGGAGTTGGTCTACCAGGTGTAAATTCACGTGCAATGAAACTTG
>CAYTIZ010000286.1:0-3444 GCA_964437885.1 uncultured Enterobacteriaceae bacterium | reverse complement strand
GATCTGATCGGAGAACAGGCCGTTTGTTCAATTTCTTATCCCGAGTTGAGGTTAGTTACGTATGTAACTTGCTGCATTGGATACTGCGTTAAGTATTGAAGATCTTGATATTCCCGGTTATCGCTTGCACCAACTCAAAGGTGCTCGAAAAGGATTATGGTCAATTACCATTAATGGAAATTGGCGTATCACATTCGATTTTACTGATGGTAATGTACATGTAGTTAACTATGAGGACTATCACTAATGGCTATGCACAATCCACCGCACCCTGGTGAATTTATGCAAATAACATATATGGAACCTTATGGTTTGAGTTGTCGTTATCTTGCTAAACAACTTAATGTTGCCGCATCTACACTTAATAGAATTTTGAAAAAACAAAGCAATGTTAGTCCTGAGATGGCATTACGTCTTTCAAAATCTTTGGGTCGTAGCCCTGAAAGTTGGTTAGCGATGCAAGATGCTTATAATTTATGGCAGGCTAAAAAGACGGTGAAACTTAGTAAAGTGCATAAAGTTAAGCTTGATGCTGCATGATTAATCCGTTACTTTAATTACATACTTCCGGTGCCCGGAACCGTCCCTCGAGGCGCGCCATTTTCAAACGCTTTCAAGCCATCGATCTTAGTTCGCACGAGACTGCGTAGCTAAAACGTAGACCTTTGCAAGCCATGGCCTTGAAGCGTTGGTAAAGTTCATCTCTTACATAAAAAATTAGAAAACGATGTTACATAGATTTAATTAAAAATTAGACATCTAAAATAACCTCAATATCTTTATATTAAAGAAAGCTTGAATTGGCTTATTTTTATATTTAATATATATAAATCAGTATTTTAATTAGTTATTTGCCCCTAAAATAGTTATTTTGGGGTAAATCATGTATTTTTATTTGTTAAAACAATGATTTAAGTATATATTTGCCCCTAATATAGTGATTTAGGGGTAAATGATGTTTGATATAGATAGAATTAAAGCATTGTCGCCTAGTTTGTTTCTGCTTTACGCTCAACTTTTAGAGCAGATAAACAGTCCTACGCCAGCCATTGACGATGTCAGCTTTAAGAGAAATGAAGTTGCAGGAAAATTTTATTGGATCCGGAGAGTAAAAATTGGAAGCACAATCATGGAGCTTTCATTAGGTAGAGAAACGGATGAATTACTTGCTCTGATAGAGCAAGAAAAAAAACTTATGGAAGAAGTAAAAGGGGAGAGCAAAACTCGTGAAGATTTAGTTAGTATGTTAATAGCAGGAGGCGCCAATACAATTGATCCATTATCAGGACGTGTTTTGGCTTTACTTGAAAGCGCTGGTGTATTTGCTGCTGGCGGAGTATTAGTCGGTTCTCATGCATTCAGTGTCTATGGAAATATGCTTGGCTATAAATTTCCATTTGAAACTTCGAAAACAGCCGATATTGATCTGTCACTATCTATTGGAGTTACAAAAGAAACAACTAATTTAAAAACAGCCATCATGGAATCTGGATTAGGGTTCTTAGAAATTCCAGCTCTAGATAGAAAGGGGCCTTCAACATCTTATGTTATCCGAGATTCTGAAGTTAAAGTTGATTTATTGACTCCGTTAATAAATGGTCCAGATACATCAAAACCTGTATATGTGCAGTCGTTAAAATCGTATGCTTTTCCTTTAAGGTTTTTAGATTATTTGATTAAAGACCCTATTGATGCCGTTGTTGTATCAAAGAGAGGCATCTTGGTAAATATTCCACAACCTGCAAGATTCGCAGTTCACAAGTTAGTTTTGTCAAATAGACGGCCAGCTAGAATGCAGTTGAAAGCTAATAAAGATTTGGATCAAGCGGTTTGTTTGTTAGAAGTTTTATCTTTAGATCGGCCTACCGACCTTTACCCTGCATTAATTGATGTATGTGAAGGTAGAAGCCGTAAGTTCGAAAGACAAATGCTGGATGGTTTTGAAAAGGCATGTAAGAAAGGCTTATTGTCAAAAGATGCCGTCGCTCATTTTAAAGAAAATTGGGAAAAAGCACAGAAGAAAGATTAAGAACAATTTGCTGAATCGATATAGGCACAAAAACTGTCCCATAGTACAAACGCGATGTTTTATTTATCAAGAATTTAGAAGCCTATTAAATAAATTTGAATGGGACAGCTTATTAAGTTAAAGCTTTGAATCCAAACGTATTGTTCAACTAAAGATGAAAGAGGCATATCCGAAATGGGACTATTCTTAAATCACCAGATCATCAATATCCACATTCAGAGCCACAGACAGTTTTTTAAGCGTATCTACGCTGCCCGTCTTCTTGCCCTTCTCTATCTGGGCAATATAGCCTTGGTCAACACCAGATGCCGCTTCAAGCTCTTTTTGCGTTATGCCGCGATACTCACGCCATACAGATAAAGGATGATCGGCATAAATCAATTTTTCAACAAAATCAGCGGGGAATGATTCTTCGCTTTTAGCCATTTCAACCGCACGTATATCTTCGGTATCCTCCGCTAATTCAACCAGGCGTTCATAGTCTGCAATGGGTAGTACTGCAAATTTCTTTTTGCCCGAATCTTCGATGTATTGAATGCTCATTTGTAGATGTCTCCTCTTGCACCGATCTTTATCACTTCAATGCTTAATTCATTCTCAAGGATAGTATAAATCGCCCGGTAATCTCCTATTCTAAGTCTGTATCCGTATTTCAATGCTCGAAAGGGACTGATATTCAAGTCTTTGCTATCCCCTTTTGAAATACGCAAGAATGCCCTGAAAAACCGGTTAGCCTTATCTTTTGGCATCTTTTTCAAGTACTTGATTGCAGCCTTTTTGTACCTGACTTCCATGCACTAATTATATAACTTATAGACATATTTGCCAATAACTTTTTAATTAACAGGTGCATCTAATTTGGACATATTATCATTCCAGCGATGCATGCCTTATGGGAATATTGACTATGTACTAAGGTTTTCTTATACGCATATCTTAGTCAAAGTAAATCCAGTAAATCTATATGGTGCTACAAATTGTAGAAAAGTCGGTCAATGTTGAAGTGGACACCAGTCAGATTGATACGAAAATTATTTTGGCAGCAATTAAACGTAATCAATCCGATCAAGTTTCGTTCTGGGATGCCCTGATTATTGAAACAGCTTTAGTGGCAGGAGCGCGTATCACTCTGGAGTGAAGACATGCAGCATGGCCGAGAGTTTGACGGCCTTAAAATACAAAATCCTTTCAAATAAATCATTGTTCCATCATTAGTAAAACATTAATGAATAAAGTAACGAATCAACATACAACCTGGCATGAGCCTTCTGTTTATCGAAAAGACAGGGAAGAGATGAATGGACACAAAAGTGTCATTATCTGGTTTACGGGTTTATCAGGTGCAGGTAAATCCACAGTCGCACATGCATTAGAAGATAGATTACATAAAAACAAAATTAGAACTTTTGTCCTTG
>CAYTIZ010000285.1:0-3462 GCA_964437885.1 uncultured Enterobacteriaceae bacterium | reverse complement strand
CTTGGAAATAAGATTAATGCAGAAATCTATGCGCGAAATATTGGTTCAGAGTCACCTGCTGCTAAAGGTAAACTGAAAGCCAGTGGTGCAGATCTGCCTGCATTAATTAAAATTGCTTCGCAGTTTATGGGTGAAGGTAGCCAGGATTTAAAATCACTGTCAAAACAGCTTGCTTCAGCGCCAAAGGCATTTGATCTGCAAACGGACTTTGATATTGATTTAAAAAGCGGCACGGTTGCTATCCCGAGTTTATCTATCAAAGCACTGGGGATGACAGCGTCAGGTCAGATTAATGGCAAACAAATTAATTCTGATGTGCCAGCAATTAATGGTGAACTTAAAACCAGTGGTAAAGATCTTCCTCTATTGATTTCGATAGTGGCGCGATTAAAGGGATTAGGAAAGAAGGAAGTTGCTTCACTTTCAAAACAACTTTCCTCAGCATCAAAAACTTTTTCCATAGAAACAACATTTAATACTGACTCAAAGACAAATACGATTTCAATACCTTCGTTGTCAATTAAAGCATTGGGCATGACGGCAGCAGGAAGTTTAAAAGCCAGGAAGATTAACTCCGAGTCTCCGGCTGTTAGTGGTGAGTTAAAAGCAAATGGCCCTAATTTGCCTCTGATAATGCAAATCGTAGGAAGCTTGCAAAGCGGAGATAGTCAGTTGACAAAGTTGGCAAACGATCTGGGTAAATTAAAGAAAAAAGATTTTAATATTGAAACACGTTTTGATGTAGATATTGCATCAGGAAAAATTGATCTACCCTCTCTCAGCATTAATGCTTTAGGTTTAAAGTTGAATGCTAATTTGAAAGGCAATAACATTCAGAAAAGTAATGGCAGTATGGACGGCAAGCTTATTGTTAGTAGTCAAGCCCCCAAACCATTATTAACAGCACTGGGTTACGGTGATGTTGCGCAGGTTTTAAAATCAATCAGCATCAATACCGGCATCAATGGCAATACAAACAATCTTAATCTAAAGCCATTATCTCTGGAGGCTGTTTTTTCAGGTAAAAACATTCCTAATTCACCAGTTAAGCTGACAGTTAAAGCAGATTCGGAAATTAATCTGGATAAAGAAATATTTAATCTTAGCGGTTTGCAAATCACCGGTTTGGGTCTTGACGTTAAAGGTAGCGTCAAAGCATTACAGTTCAAAACTGATCCAGCTATTTCAGGGCAGATTGCCGTTGCGCCGTTTGATTTACGCAAGTTGATGCAAACTCTAAATATGGAAATCCCCAAGACGGCTGATGCAAACGTATTAAAGCACGTTGCTGTGGCTAGTGTGTTTTCTGGTACCTCATCCAGTCTTATTCTAAAAGATCTTAAAGTCGAGTTAGATGAAACACGCTTACAAGGGAATATTAATATCAAGCGCATCTCGCCTTTGGATATAGAGTTTGGTTTAGGCGTTGATAAATTAAATGCTGATCGATATTTGCCTCCTCAAACCAAGGCTAAGGTAGTAACGCCTGAGGCAATCGCTGCCGGCGCAGCCACCGGACTACCTGTCGAAACATTACGAGCCATGAAAATAAAAGGTGATTTTGTAATGGGGAACATGGTTATCGCTAATGCAAAACTGTCAGATATGGAACTTAGTATTCGTGCCGATAAAGGCGATATTAAACTAGCGCCTATAAGTGCAAAGTTATATCAAGGGTCGTATGCAGGTGATATCCATCTTGATGCTACCGGCAAGCTTACGAAGTTGACTATGAATACGAATTTGAAAGCTGTTCAAGTCGAGCCTTTGTTGATTGACGTAGTTGGGTCGGCCAGTGCTAAAGGATCAGCTAATATTTCTTTGGCTTTAGCTTCGCACGGCGCTGATATAAACACACTACGCAACACTTTGTCGGGCAAGGGTAATATCCTGTTTGAAAAGGGTATATTGATTGGTGTGGATATAAAAAATGTTTTACATCAAGTGGAGATCATGATTGAAAATAAAAATTTCGGCACACCTGACCCGGGAGAAAAAACAGAGTTTGATAAATTAACAGCGACTCTGGATATAAAAAATGGAATAATCGATAACCGTGATTTATTAATGTTGGGTTCTGGTTTCAGCGTGACAGGTAAAGGCATGTTATTAAATCTCCGTGATGAAACATGGAAATATTTGTTAATAGCAAAAGCAGATCCGACAAGAGTAATGCAAGGAGAAAAAACCTTTAACATCGGCGGTCATGAAATACCTATAAAATGTAGAGGCAAGATAACGGAAAAAAATTGTAAGCCTGATGTCGGCGCAATCGCAGCAACCATTGTTAAAAAGGCAGTGATTGATAAAATTTTTGAAGGAATTGGTGGCAAAGCAAAAGACCCGGCTCCTGCCGGTTCGGCAACGAAAGAACCAGTAGAGAATATTCAGGAAAAAGTAATCAAAGATATATTCGATAAAATATTCTAGATAATAATTATTTAGTGAGTAAAAGTTTTTCAGATCGATTACTTCCCTGGTTTGACAAGCAGGGAAGACATGATCTTCCATGGCAGCAAAAACCCACAGCCTATCGAGTATGGGTTTCTGAAATCATGTTGCAACAAACTCAGGTTGTTACGGTTATTCCTTACTTTGAACGTTTTACGAAAGCGTTTCCTGATGTAGAAACTTTAGCTAATACGAAGCTGGATAATGTCTTACATCATTGGACCGGTTTAGGCTATTACGCGCGCGCAAGAAATTGCCATAAAACTGCGAAAATAATTATTAAAGAATATCAGGGATATTTCCCTTCGTCATTGGATGAGATGATGGCTCTTCCCGGAATAGGTCGTTCTACCGCAGGCGCAATTTTGTCTCTGGCCTGCGAGAAACGACATCCTATACTTGATGGAAATGTTAAACGTGTATTGAGTCGTTATCATGGCGTTGAGGGTTGGCCGGGGAAGAAAAAAACTGAAGAAAAGCTGTGGTCCTACGCTGAGTCACATACGCCAACTGAGTCAGTCAGAGACTATACGCAGGCTATTATGGATTTGGGTGCAACAGTGTGCATTCGTCGACATCCGGCTTGTGAAGTTTGTCCCTTGACAAAAGCTTGTTTTGCCAGAAAAACAGAAAGACAATATGATTTCCCAGGATCGAAACCAAAGAAAATTATACCAAATAGAGAAACGATCTTCGCTATTATTGAAAATGTTAAAGGCGAAGTGCTATTGCAACAACGTCCTCCTGCAGGAATCTGGGGTGGATTATGGTGCTTCCCGGAATTTTCATCTGATGAGTCAATAGCGGCTAAAATTGAAAAACAATACGGTTTTAATATTAAACAACAAATTAAATATAAGAGTTTTAGGCATACATTTAGCCATTTTCATTTGATGATTAAACCCGTTCATATCAAACTAGAAGGACAGGTGAATTGGGTCAATGAGACGGGTATGTCGACTTGGTTGAATCCGGCCAAGGATTCCAGTTTAGGGTTTCCTGCTCCTGTAT
>CAYTIZ010000284.1:0-3464 GCA_964437885.1 uncultured Enterobacteriaceae bacterium | reverse complement strand
CTGATGCTAGTACGTAATGTTGGTAGTCACCTCTATACCGATATGGTTCTGTATGATGGTAAACAAGTACCTGAAACAATGGTCGATTTAATGATCACATCACTCAGTGCTATCCATGATTTAAAAGGCACTTCGAAACGTCGCAACAGCTTAAAAGGCTCTGTCTATATTGTGAAACCGAAAATGCATGGGCCTGAGGAAGTTGCCTTTGCCAATGAGTTATTTGCTCGCACTGAAGAAGCACTTAATCTGCCAGAAAATACCTTAAAGATGGGAATCATGGATGAAGAACGCCGTACCTCGGTTAATTTGAAAGCATGTATCAAGGCAGCAAGTGAACGTTTGGTCTTTATTAATACCGGCTTTCTGGATCGTACCGGTGATGATATCCATACCAATATGGAAGCAGGCCCTATTATTCCAAAAGCTGAGATCAAGCAGGCAAAATGGTTACACGCTTATGAAGATTCGAATGTTCAAGTTGGTCTGAAATGCGGTTTAAAAGGTAATGCACAGATTGGTAAAGGTATGTGGGCGATGCCAGAAGAAATGCAAAACATGATGAAAACCAAGATTCAACATCTTAAAGCGGGAGCCAACACATCATGGGTACCTTCACCTGTTGCAGCGACACTACACGTTATTCATTACCATCGACTCAATGTTAAGAGTCGGCAAGATGCATTGATGTCTGCTGCCATGGTTCCGGTAGATGATATTCTTGATATTCCAATTATTGATCCAAAACGTAAACTATCTGCAATAGAGATACGCCATGAACTGGAAAATAATGCACAAGGAATACTCGGCTATGTATCGCGATGGGTAGGACAAGGTGTAGGTTGTTCCAAGGTTCCTGATATTAATGATGTTGCTTTAATGGAAGACTGTGCAACCTTAAGAATTTCAAGTCAACATATCGCTAACTGGTTACATCATAAAATCATCACCAAGGAAGAAGTTCGTAACGCAATGAAACGAATGGCGGTGATTGTTGATCGACAAAACCGGGATGACAGTAATTACGAACCCATGTCCAATGATTTTAGTACCAGTATTTCTTTTCTGGCAGCAATCGATCTGGTCTTAAAGGGTCGTAAACAAGCCAACGGTTATACTGAGTTTATTTTATATAAACGTCGACAAGAACAAAAAGCTTCAGTATAAAAAATAACTAGCTAAATCAATACTCCCCGTAACAAGGGAGTATTGTTTCTAAAATCTATAGCTAAATTCATTTTCAAACTGTGATTTAAATTCATCCAGAGTAAAAGAGTGATTTTGCGTTCCGTGTTGCGCAATCTTGATAGACCCCATCAGTGACGCAATTCTTCCTGTCGTTTCCCAGTCCATATTATTCACAAGACCGTATAACAGTCCGGAACGATAAGCATCACCACAACCTGTGGGATCGATAACCGCTTCAGGTTTAACACCAGGGATTTCATGATGTTTGTCTTTGGTATAGATATATGAACCCTCTCCACCACGAGTAACAATCAAAGCTTCAACCTGATCCGTGATTTCCTGCGTTGATAAACCGGTTCTCTCTTGCATCATTTCCCATTCATAATCATTAACCGTCACCCATGTCGCCTGTTCTATAAATTTTATTAAATCACCACCATCAAACATGGGCATACCCTGACCCGGATCAAAGATAAATGGAATATCTGCATCGGCAAATTGCTCGGCATGTTGCAACATACCATCACGACCATCAGGAGAAATAATACCCAACTTACATCCTTCAACATCACTCACCTTATTTCGATGTGATTCATTCATCGCACCCGGATGAAAAGCCGTAATTTGATTATCATCAAGATCAGTCGTGATAAATGCCTGACCGGTAAATGCATCATCGACTACCGTTATATGCATTTGCTTGATATTGTGTTTGTCCATCCAATCCGCATAGGGAGCGAAATCTTTACCTACCGTTGCCATAGTCATAGCAAGATTTCCATCTAGCAAATTTAAACCATAGGCTATATTTCCGGCACAACCACCAAATTCACGACGCATTTCAGGCACAAGAAAAGACACATTAATCATGTGTACTTTATCGGGAAGAATATGATTTTTAAACTGATCCGGAAATACCATAATATGGTCAAAAGCTATAGAACCACATATCAAAACACTCATAATATAAGACCTTTTTTATTAATATATTTGAATATCATTAAGTAAATACTTAATGATGATTTAGAAAACTTGTATTGTGTAATATATCATTCAAGCCGATGCCTGTTAATTTGATTTTTGATTTCAATTGTAGGGAATTATGCCGTTAAATAACTTAATCACATAAAATCAGTACCATGACATTAAACCAAATATTATTTCACCAACAAACCATCTTTGCGATATTTATTTATTGTATAAGCATCGTTATCACAATACCTGCTTTCATATTTATACACGAAAAACTAGAGCACACTTTCCTTCAAATTTGCTGGAAAAAGGCAGGCATGCCTTTAATAAGAACCTTTTTAATTATTGGATTTATATTACTCATTTATCCGATAAATTTTGGCATAAGCCCAGCACCTTCAATTAATGAACTATTCGCCGTTGATGAGATGAGGTCGAGTTTTCTAATAAATATGATTTTTCTGTTGACGTTTTTCTTTCCATTAATACCCGTACTAGGAAAGCTGGATGAATTAACCATCCCTTTACAAGGGATATTATGCTCAATGATTATTTTTAGCTGGTTATGTCAGGGGCTTAATATCGAGAACTATCATCTTTTCCCGGATATCAAAACGATTAGTTTTATCGTGTTCATTTCATTTTTAACGCATTGGTTAGCTGCATTTCTATCTGAACATGCCGGTGGTTATTTTGATAAACTATTCCATCGAGAAGGTTTTGATGTATTGATATTCAAATCTGTCATTCTAATCATGCAAAGCCCGGTTATTTTTATATTCGGAATTTATCTCGGCAAACAAATAAGCTAAGTGCCGCCTGGTTTCAAGTGATTTTGTTCGATGATCTCTTCCGAAAGCATCTGACAACGGGGTACAATGTTATCTGCATTATTAATATAATTATTATTGTTAGAAAATGGAATAAAGGGGCATTTTATGAACGATCTGGATTATGAAGATATCATGGCATATTTTAATAACTTCGATAGCAAAAAAAATGGCGTATTAGATTTTACTGAGTTTTCCGACTTAATCAGTAGTCTTGGTTTTAATATTGGCGATAAGCAACTGAAAGACGGATTCAATAAAATTGATACAGACAATAATAATGTTATCGATTTTGAAGAATTTATGGTCTGGTGGGGAGAACATAAATAGCACTCCTGCTTTGTACAAATAACAAATGTGTCGAATCTTGACTTAAAAATTAAATAAAAATCTCACTGCTGTCCCGTTAACTGGAAGAGACACCATTTGAAATCCATATGAAGCAAAGCTTTGAGGGAAACACAAGGTGTAGGG
>CAYTIZ010000283.1:0-3466 GCA_964437885.1 uncultured Enterobacteriaceae bacterium | reverse complement strand
GGACGTTTACACGGATGTAAACGGTAGAGAAAGTCAGGAACATTTTCTCGAACATTTTTCGCCCCTGACAGTATTTCAAACCTTCTCTCGGTCTCTGTTCCAGACTCGACTCTACCGCCTACATCCATGGGCATAGTCGCTCCTGCGCATCCATGCGTCCGCGACATACCGGCCATCCATGGCCATAAAAAAAGCCGGGGTCATAAGTCCCGGCTTGAGTGTTTTGAACGGATTCTTTCTTGGGGGAAGGAGGGAAAACCGTTCTTAATAGTTTTATCGGCACTTGCCGAGCTAACTTTAGTTAAATTTAAAGCCAGGTTTTCCCGGCAGCACCCACTTCTTCCTTTACTAATTTCGGTACCAGATAACCCGATACAGAGTCGTGCATTTTCTGAATAAGATTTTGAGCCTGTTGTTCGTCAACATTGAAATGCGCTGCGCCGGCAACGGGATCTAACAGGTGTAGATAATAAGGCGTAACCTGGTTCTACCAACAGTTCGGAAAGCGAAATTAGGGCTTCAGTTGTATCGTTTATTCCCTTTAATAGTACAGATTGATTAAGTACCAGAATATTGAATTGGCGTAATAATTTTATATTCTCGATAACGGCATTATCGATTTCATTAGCATGATTGATATGCAGAACAAAAATAATTGTTTTTTCCATACTAGTGAGTCGTTTGATTAATTCTGCCGAGAGTCGGGCAGGCAATACGACAGGAATACGACTATGAAAACGGATGCGTTTTACATGATCGAACTGTGATATTGTCTGACATAATTCAATTAAACGTCGATCGGAGAGTGTTAAAGGATCGCCGCCACTAAGTATTACTTCTTTAATACTTTTGTCTGTCTGAATGTAGTCGAGACTTTGTTTTAGCTTTATCCCATTTGCCGATGCTTCTTGATAAGGGAAGTGTCGACGAAAGCAATATCGACAATGTATAGCGCAAGCACCGGTTGTAATAAACAAGACGCGGCTATTATATTTTTGCAACAAGCCTTGTACCGGTTGGATGTTGGATTCAGCCAAGGGGTCGTTTACATAACCCTCGCAATCATCATCTTCATCTATGTACGGAAACACCTGACGTAAAATTGGATCGTCCGGGTTATTTCGTTGTATGCGATCTGCAAAGGCAAGTGGCACACGAAGCGGGAACTGTTTTATAGATTGTTGACTATAACCAATGCTATCCGCCATAAGACCTACATATTCCAGTAGCTCATTGGGTTGTCGTATGGCTTGCGCCAATTGTTCTTGCCAGGATAAAGACTGCATTCTTAGTTTAGTTCCATGTATGATATCGAGATTTTTAAGAACTATAAAAATTGAAAACGTTATGAGCGCAGCTTAGGCAAGGCAAAAATTGGCGAAACAACGCAGTTTATTATCATTTGCCGCTTCCCGGTCACGCATATTTGAACCAATTTTTAACGCCGCATAAGCAAGCGCAATAGTTTTCATACATTACTATATTGTAAAGAGGTAAACATGGCGACATTCAGTACTAACCAATTCAAACAAGGTCTGAAGCTCATGATTGACAATGATCCTTGTACCATTATTGAAAATGACATTGTGAAACCCGGAAAAGGCCAGGCATTTAATCGTGTAAAACTGCGTAATCTGAAGACAGGTCGTGTTTTGGAGAAGACCTATAAATCCGGAGAATCTGTCGAAGGCGCTGATGTGATTGAATTAGATATGCAATATCTCTATAACGATGGAGATATGTGGTATTTCATGGATCAAAATACTTTTGAGCAATTTGGAGCGGATAAAAATGCTGTTGTTGATGCTAGACAGTGGATAAAAGGTGAAGAAATGTGTGTTGTCACGCTTTGGAATAATGTGCCTTTATCTGTAGCTGCACCTAATTTTGTTATTCTTGGAATTTCAGATACTGATCCTGGTGTTCGTGGTGATACTGCACAAGGCGGCTCTAAACCAGCAACATTGGAGACCGGTGCCACGGTAAAAGTCCCATTATTCGTTGAAAATGGTGAATTGATAAAGATCGATACACGTATAGGAGAATATATCGGTCGCGCGAAAGATTAATTAAAAACGGGGTTTTTATTATTCGTTCTCTTTAATATTCAAGTTAGTTTTATTTTAAGGAATCCTTTCGTTTAAAGCCTGTTTAAATTCCTGCAAATAGTAATTTTTTAAACTATATTTAGATCATTAACATTATTTTATTAGTGGATGAAAATTATGGAAAATTTTGAACATACGATGAATGCTTTGTTTGCTCAACTTGGATTGTCAGATGCGGATAGCGAGATAGACAACTTTATCCATCAACATCGACCTATTGCTGACGATTTGTCTCTTGAAAAAGCGCTATTCTGGAATATAGGACAATCTCAATTTATTCATGAAGCTCTATACGAAGATTCAGATTGGTCCGAGTTAGTTGATCAATTAAATACCCGATTACGCGCGTAAGCCATCTACTAAACTCTCTTTAGTTTAAATATTTGGCTGGTATTTAATGCTGTAATCCTTAATATCGCCTGCCATGGCACCTGATATTTCATGGCAACCGAGCGCTAGTGTAGAAATCATTAAAAAGCGAGCAGCATTATTGCGGCAGATCCGTAATTTTATGCAGCGTCGTAATATTCTCGAAGTTGATACACCTGTCCTGAGTCACTACGCGATTAGTGAACCTTATATTCAAAGTATGGTAACGGCTAATGCTGTAGATAAAGAAACGCCGCTTTATTTACATACCTCACCTGAGTTTTGTATGAAACGTTTGCTTGCTGCGGGTTCAGGGTCGATTTATCAAATTACACATGTGTTTCGTGATGAAGAATCAGGTAAAAGACATCAGACTGAATTCAGCATGCTAGAGTGGTACCGATTGGATTTTAATTATTATCAATTGATGGATGAGATAAGCGAGTTGTTGCTTGATATTGGTTTAACCAAACCAGATAAAATGACATACGCAGAGGTTTTTTTAGAAACGCTTCAGCTTGATCCACATACGGCGAAGTTAAAACAGTTACAAGATGTTGGCGGACAGCATGGTTGGGGTAGTGATTCAGAAGATCGCCATGCTTTACTTGATTTTATTTTTTCTGAAGTCGTTATTAAGCATGTTAATAAAAACCAGCCACTTTTTATTTATGATTATCCGAAGTGCATGGCTGCATTAGCAACGATAAAACCGGAAAATCCTGATATCAGTGAACGTTTTGAGTTGTTTATTAACGGCATGGAGCTTGCGAATGGCTTTAATGAATTATGTGATGTTGATGAACAAAAGCAACGGTTTGAGGCTGAATTGAAAATAAGAAAAGACAAAGGATTATCTGACACACCGCTAGATGTGAATTTTTTGGCAGCACTTAAGTCAGGATTACCGAAAACGGCAGGCGTAGCCGTTGGAATAGATCGTTTATTGATGGTTTTATCCGGAAAAGATGATATAAAAGAGGTGATTA
>CAYTIZ010000282.1:0-3472 GCA_964437885.1 uncultured Enterobacteriaceae bacterium | reverse complement strand
TTAATTAAGGTACTGGATGTCAGCAAACTTATTCACCAGCCACCTAAATTATATTCCTGTTTTTTTGATAGAAAAACAACTACTGCTAAGAAAAAGAAAACAACGACAAGACGAAGTAATCGATAAATGCCAATGGAAGCGATATAGTTTATTCGCACAACGGTATTAAAATAAGCGCGACGCGTGCGAATAAATTCACACCTACATTGGGGGAAATACCTTACCATCCGTTTCCAGTCCGGTTATATTCGTAAAAAACCACGGGCAAACACACTACCCATTTCCCCCAAACCAACTACTATAACGGATTTATTCATACTCTCAGCTTCATAGGTTACAATATAAGGGCAACTGAGAAGGATTCTCATGAGTTCTGCGAGCTTTTAAGTACACATATCCAAGGCATGTTTCGCAGTGAATGCTTACTGCCTTCATAAGGAACATAACGCCGAAGATGTGTACTTAAAAGTTCGCCCTGCGGGGCGTTGCCTAATTATCAGACTCTTCGTTATTGCTTTTCACCATACAACATGTATGCTTGCAAACCAATGCCTTGATTCTGGTAATTAGGCAACGCCAGAATTCATGATAATCCTTCTCAGCTGCCCTCAATTATACAATAACCATAAGAGCAGTATTCCGTGGATCGTCTTTCTCAACTTCAACAATGGCTAGACAGCCTTGCTGAAAACACTTACACCAACCTGCAACCTGCCTCAGCGGATGCCAGCTTCAGGCAATATTTTCGGGTAACGGATAAAAACGATAACAAGACCTATATCGTCATGGATGCGCCACCGGAAAAAGAAGATAGCCGACCATTTCTGCTGGTAACTGATCTTATACGTCGAGCAAAAGTCAACGCACCCAATATCATTGCTGTTGATGCTAAACAGGGTTTCCTGTTACTGGATGATCTAGGTACTCGACCCTATCTCAATGAATTAAATAACGATACCGCAGAAAAATTATACATTGATGCTATCGAAGCGCTATTAAAACTACAAAACATCTACGGCATGTTACCTGCCTATAATGCTAAAATATTACTGGCTGAAATGGATTTATTCGAAACCTGGTATTTAAATCGTCACCTAAATATCGAACTCGGTAAAACACAAAAAGCAGTACTCAATAATGTATTCAAATTTTTAATCCAAAACGCAGAAGAGCAACCACAAGTATTTGTTCATCGCGATTTTCACTCACGCAACTTGATGATAACGGATAAAAATAACCCCGGCGTTATCGATTACCAGGATGCGGTATTCGGGCCTATCTCCTACGATTTAGTTTCACTGTTTAAAGACTGTTATATCGAATGGCCCAGGGAAAAAATAGAACACTGGTTAGATCATTATCTGGCACGTTTAACGCCCCATCGTTTTATCGAAAAACACACCCTGGTTCGCTGGTTTGACCTTATGGGGGTGCAACGTCACTTAAAAATTCTCGGCATCTTTGCTCGATTAAATTATCGTGACGGTAAACCTCAATACCTTAATGATTTACCTTTAACACTAAAGTACATCATCGATGCCTGTGAACGTTACGACGAATTAAAACCGCTTAAACAATTACTCGAAGACCCTATTTTACAATCAAAAAACAGTCGTGCAATCGTATGAAAGCGATGATACTCGCCGCCGGTCGTGGTGAACGGCTACGACCACTAACCGACACCACACCCAAACCTCTAATTAAGGTCGCCGGAAAATCTTTAATTGAATATCACATAGACAATCTTGCCAAAGCAGGCATAACTGAAATCATCATCAATACTGCATGGCTTGCAGATAAAATTCACCGCGAACTAGGTGATGGCTCAAAATATAACGTTAGCATTCAATACTCAGATGAAGGCGAAGCGCTTGAAACGGCTGGTGGTATAATTAAAGCATTACCACTGTTAGGCAATGAACCTTTTTTAGTTGTTAATGGTGATATTTGGTGTGATTATGATTTCTCAAAACTTCCAGAACTGGAAGAAGATAAACAAGCATATCTTATTCTCGTAGAAAATCCTGAGCATAACTTGCAAGGTGATTTTGCATTACAGGATGGTTTGATAAAAAACAATGCAAAGACCATGTACACATTCAGTGGTATAGGCCTTTATGAAAAAAAAATCTTTTCTGATAACAAACAAAGCATCGCCCCTCTCGCCCCCATTATCAGAAATAAATGTAAACACGATTATGTTTCAGGTGAAGTTTATCGTGGACACTGGACAGATGTCGGCACGATAGACAGATTACATGAACTGGAAAAACAGTTAGCCTAATCAATATCATTACACTGCTTATATTTATCTTTGCATCGATAGACCCTTGTTAAAGAGCTCTACCCCCAATGTTGCTTCAACCATTCAATTCCCCCCTTATTTTCATTCATTTATAGCCAACATTTAACTTTTCGGTCGCCACGCTGAGCCTTTGAGTGGTATTTAAATAATCGCTTCGGCCAGGCATTCAATCAAAAACTTACCCGCTTGTGCAATTTAATGCCATTTATTGCAAATTATGCTTGATTTTATATTATTTGGGATTATAATCCCAAATATGGAAGAAAAAAGAGAGTTAATGGACTAAAAGCCGTTTTTCAATTTACTAAAAATTTCTGTTTGCACTTGTCTGCGTAATACAACGACACCGCCGCAAATAATTAACATGACAACAGGAGATATTTCATGAAGTTAACAAAATTAAGCAGCGCGATAATTTGCGCATTAAGTATTACTGGACTTGCCGCATGCAGCAGTGACAGTGAATCAGATAAGCCAGCAGGCAGCACTGTTGTCGGCACCATTACCGGTTTTGGCAGTATCATTATGGATAACGGCGTCGAATATGACACAGATAATGTTTCCGGCTGTGAAATAGATGACCTTAATTCAACAGGTAAATGTGACGACAATCTGAATGTAGGTATGCGTGTTCGTTTAGAGACAGATGATAACAATGCCGTCTTATCACTGCGATATGATGATGAACTGGAAGGACCCGCTACAAATGTAATAGGTAGCAATGGTAACTTCGAATTTGAAATATTCGGCGTCACTGTCACAACCACCAGCCCAGAAACCCAATGGGACGATTTCGGCGCAAATCCGCCCATATTAGCAACCGATTTAGAAGGTAAAATTGTTGAGATTAGTGGTGAATGGCAAGGCAATTCACTTATTGCCAGTTATGTAGAAAAACAGGACGATAATGATACAGAGTTTGAAGTAAAAGGTACCGTCGGTAATCTAAACCCTGGTGGTTTCACCTTAACGATGAGAAATGGCGTCGCTATTGATGTCGTTGCCAGTGAAAATCCTGCAGACGGTTTATTCGTAGAAATCAAAGGCACCTTTTTGAATGGTACATTTACCGCAACGGAAATCGAAATCGAAGATGAAGATCATTTTGACGATGAATCTGAAGTTGAGATTACCGGCATGTTAATGGCCAAAGTTCCGGGTCCCGGT
>CAYTIZ010000281.1:0-3477 GCA_964437885.1 uncultured Enterobacteriaceae bacterium | reverse complement strand
TTATAAACTGCTCTATATTGCTTAGCTTGTTCTATTGCCGCACGGATATCTTTTACACCGCTCAATACAGCAGAGACAGATATAAATTGTGCATCACAAGACTTCGTGATTAATCGGGCCAATGTAGTTTTGCCTGTTCCTGGTGGCCCCCAAAAAACCATTGAATGCAATCTGCCTTGTTCTATAGCAAGTCTTAAGGGTTTTTCCTTACCAAGAATATGTTCTTGACCAATATAATCATTGATCGTTGAGGGACGCATGCGATCAGCTAAAGGACGAAATTCTTCAGACTCTGACATGATTAAATTTAAAAACGATCAAATCTTGCTTTCTGGATCATTATTAATTTGCCTTTCGTCGATGACATCGACACCTTCAGGAATTTCAAATTCGAAAAGTGTTGGTGATAGTTCTATATTCTTTTTCACTTCCGAGAAATCAATACGTGTTGTTTGACCAAGATTATCAACAATAATCATCATTCCTAGTTTAGATTTTTCAAAACCTAAACGAATATTTTTGTATTGAGCTTCAAGATTCTTTGGTGTTAGCTCTATCCAGTCATAATTTTCTATAACACCCATATTGACCTGGATAAAATGTTCAGCAATATCATTTTCACCAAGAATAATGCCTGCCGGAGTTTGATCTATGGCATCACCCATTTCTCTAATTGTTACTTGCTCTAGATCTTCATCAAACACCCATAACACATCACCATTAGAAATAATTTTTTGTGTGTAAGGTGTTTCATACGACCAATGTAACTTGCCCGGTTGCTGCAAATAGAGAACACCCTCTGTTCTTTCGAGTTCTTTTCCATTTTCATTAAGCAAACTTTGAACAAAGTTTGCTTCAAATGATTCAAAATTTTCAAGAAAACTCTGCAAAGGATCATTCGATTCTTCAACGGCCTGTACGTGAAAGGTGAAGAGTGAAAGGTGAAAGGTGAAAAACAAACTGTATAATATTTTTTTGTACGCATTCATTAAATTTGAATTTCTTATAAGCATTTCACTTTTCACTCTTCACGTTTCACATTAATCTACAGGTGGCGGCCCAGCTAATACTTCGCGACTACCGTTTGAGCCCAACGGTCCAACTAAACCACTGCGCTCCATTTCTTCAACTAGTCTGGCTGCACGGTTATACCCCACTCTTAACCTTCTCTGAATATAAGAAATTGAAGCTTTACGTGTTTCAGTTACGATTCGCACCGCTTCATCATAAAGAGGATCCATTTCATCTTGCGGGGTATCAAGCCCGGGTATTGCATCAGCACCACCCTCTGTTGGTCCGTTCAATATCTCTTCAATATATTCAGGCCCACCTCGTGATTTCAAATCAGCAACAACTTTATGAACTTCTTCATCTGAGACAAATGCACCGTGAACTCGTTCAGGAATACTTGTGCCACCGGGAAGATATAACATGTCACCATGACCTAATAATTGTTCTGCACCCATTTGATCAAGAATGGTGCGCGAATCTATTTTTGAAGAAACCTGGAATGCAATTCGACTTGGCACATTCGCTTTAATTAAACCGGTAATAACATCAACAGAGGGACGTTGTGTTGCTAATACCAGATGTACACCTGCTGCCCTCGCCTTTTGAGCTAATCGAGCAATTAATTCCTCTACCTTCTTGCCCACCGTCATCATCATGTCGGCTAACTCATCAATAATAACGACAATAAAAGGGAGTTTTTCTAAATAACGCGGTTCTTCGTCTTCACTTATCGGTTTATAAAGCGGATCGATTATAGGATTACCACTGGCAATGGCATCAGCTACTTTTTTGTTGTAACCGGTAATATTTCTTACACCTAATGCCGACATCAACTTATATCGTCTTTCCATTTCAGCAACACACCAGCGCAATGCGTTCGCGGCTTCTTTCATATCTGTTACAACGGGTGCAAGTAGATTTGGGATGCCTTCGTAGACGGATAATTCAAGCATTTTTGGATCAATCATAATCATCCGCACTTCTGATGCCGTTGATTTATAAAGTAAACTTAAAATCATTGCGTTTAATGCGACCGACTTACCTGAACCGGTTGTTCCTGCAACTAATAAATGTGGCATCTTACCCAGATCAGTAACAATGGGTTTACCACTAATATCTTTACCTAAGGCAATAGCCATAGGTGATTTAATTGATTCATATTCCGCCGTATTTATAATTTCAATTAAACTAACAAGTTCACGGTTTTCATTTGGTATTTCCAGTCCGATATAAGGTTTTCCCGGAATTACATCAACAACACGAACACTGATGACGGACAATGAACGCGCCAAATCTTTTGCCAGATTAATAATTCGACTTCCCTTCACTCCGGGAGCAGGCGCTAATTCAAAACGTGTAATAACAGGGCCGGGATGAACAGCAACAACTTCAACGGTCACGCCAAAATCTTTTAATTTTATTTCCACCTGTCTGGAAATGGCTTCTAAAGCTTCTTTTGAATACTGTCCTTTAGGAGGAACAGGGTCATCAAGCAAACTCAGTGGTGGCAATGCAGTTTTTACATCTGGCTCAAATAAATTTTCCTGTTTTTCTTTTATTGCACGAATACTTGGTTTTATCTCAGGAATGGCCTCTTGAATTTTTGGTGGAACACGTTGTTCTACAACTTCCTGTTCTTGTTTAAGCAAATGTTCCCTGTCCTTTCTGGCACGACGTCCTTCTGCTTCATCTTTAAACCATGAGGCTTTGTTACGAAAATTCGCAATCGTATTTAAGGTTAATCTGCCCGTTGCATCCATTAACGATAGCCATGATAAACCGGTATAGAGTGTTGAGCCGATAAGCAGCATCGATAACATCAAGAGTGTGCTACCGATATCTCCCGTCGCATTTAATAAAATGAAACCGATAGCATCACCTAATATTCCTCCAGCACCACTACCATCCGGACCACGAACAACATGTGGTAACGCGCTTCCCGCAGAAAAATGCATCCAGGCAATACCACAACCACCAATTAAGCCAAGTAAAATGCCAACACCTCGAACAGAGAAAATTAATTGATTGAAAGGTTCTTTTTTGCGACGTAATTGAAACCAGCGCCAGCCACTCACCAGGAACATTAATGGAATAACATATCCAACATAACCAAAGACATATAGCATAATATCGGCTATCCATGCACCAATAGCACCAGCGCTATTATTGATATCAGTCGCCGTTACCGAATGAGACCAACCGGGGTCATCCGGATGATAAGTAATAAGTGCCAGAAAAAGATAAATAGCCACAATCAAAGACGCAAATACCAATACTTCTCTGAGATTGGTAATCACATGTCCAGAGATAGGTTTGCTCTCTTTTTGTTTGTTACGGGATGCTTGGCTCACATTAATTCTTTTTAGTAAAAAATATCTGTAATTATATGTTTATAAAGGAAATATTTAAACAATAAAATCAGGTTTTTTTAGCTCCGATGGTTTTTGCTGATCATACTGCTTTAAC
>CAYTIZ010000280.1:0-3500 GCA_964437885.1 uncultured Enterobacteriaceae bacterium | reverse complement strand
ATTGCTCCTGCATTGCTCTACTACGTCACATCCCTGTGACTATGCTTCGCACTACTTCCTAAATCCATTTAGTCGTGCATCGCCTAAAGCGTCTACTGTTGGTGCCAGTATTTCCACCATACATGGCGGTCACATTCCCATCACCCGCTCCAGAACAGATAATTTAGCGAGCGCTTTGAGTGAGAATAGCGGTTGTTTCAGTAAGACGACCAATGAGGGTTTTTACAAATACTTTCAAGAACCGAAGCTGGGTTTCCTCAGCAGCACGATCCAATGTTGACGAATTGACTTGTATTAACGAGACATCGGTCTTCGCGATAACTGATGCAGAGCGTTTGGCGTTGGCTAAATAACCCATCTCTCCAAAACAATCTCCTTCCTGCAAAGAATCAATTTGTTGTCCATTTTTCTCAACAGTTACCAGACCTGATAACACGATATAGAAGGAGTGATCTTCTTCACCTTCTTTAATGATATGAGTGTTACTAGGATATTTATGCCAGTCACAGGCACGAATTAATTCCCATATGTCTGCATCGGTAAATCCCTGAAAGAAACCCAGTTTTTGTACGGTTTCGAATTTATCGCGTAAGGAGTCCTGATTCTCTACACTATCAAGATCTTCAAATATCAATGCTAAATCTGCAGCTAGATCCAGTCCCATGTTATAGCGTTTGTCCGGGCTTTTTTTCAGCATACGCTTTAATGCATATTCCAGCCCTTCTGGTACGTCATTGCGAAACTCACTTAATGATGGCGGATTTTCAGAAGTTATTTTTTTACTAATCGCACTAAGGTTGTCCGCTTTAAAAGGGTGATGGCCTGTTAACATCTCGTACATAATGATACCTAGCGAGAAAATATCGGTATTAGTTGATATTTGCCACTCATTGATTTGTTCCGGTGACATATACAGTGGCGAACCTAAAAAACCATGGAATTGAGTTTCCAGAAAGTCTTCACGAATGATCATGGCGATACTGAAATCAGCAATTTTGATATCTAATGTTTCTGTTTGGAGAATATTGTTGGGTTTTATGTCACGGTGAATTATGCCCTGGCGGTGAGCATAATCGAGAGCTTTAGCGATTTTGTATATGATTCCAACTACATCACGGATGGAAAGAAGTGAATCAGATTTGCAATAACGATCAAGTGTTTTAGCGTTATGTATATACTCCATAACGAGGTAACAGTCTGCTCCATCAATATCAGCGTCGAATATATCTAATATGCTGGGATGATTTAATACACCTGCTGCCTGAGCTTCGTTGAAGAAAAGTTTTTTAAAGCGTTCGCCAGTTTCCTTTTCATTTACATGTTGGGCATGAGCAAGTTTAATAGCGACTTCTTTATCGGCGAAAGGGTCATGCGCTGAATAGACTGCCCCCATACTGCCACGACCTACTTCTTCAATAATTTGATACTTGCCAATTTTTTTAGGGATGTTTGACATCGTCATTATCGACTTATATATCTTCCATTTTAAGTTTCAATAGCATGAAGTCTAGATCGTTGGCTAATAATCGATCGCGATCTTGTTGTAACTTCCTGGTATTTTTATATGGACCTATGCGGACGCGATGACGTATATCTTGTCCGTTAATGACTACACGTTGAATATTGGCGGTTACTCCCATTAAGGCAAGCTTGGCTTTAATTTGGTCGGCAGAATTATATTGTTTGAAAGAGCCGACCTGGAGTACAAACATAACAGGTTGCTGTTCTTCCTGATTGCTTAAATCTTCTTCTTCAACTGATTCCCATTCAGATATACTAACTTCCTTACTAGGCAATATTTTATAAAAATCAAATTGTGGTTCAGGTAATTGAGCAATGCTTTCGTTTTTATTGTCAGTGATGTTTTCTTTTGTTGGTTCACTCACCAGTAATGAATTATTGCTGACAATGGTGGCGTTATGTCCATAAAAATAGACTATAACAGCGGCAAATAATCCTATTGCTAATCCAGTTAGAAACGAAAGTACATTACTGAATCGATTTTTTAGCGGCTCAGCTTTTTTCTTTTTAATATTTTTATAATCTCTCGGCACTACATTACCTCTGGAGAACTCACGCCCAGTATAGACAAGCCATTTTGAATGACTTGTTTAGTTGCAACTACCAAGGCTAGCCGTGCATTTCTAATCACATCATTTTCAACTAAAAACTGATTCGCGTTGTAATAAGTATGAAAATCATTAGCCAGATCTCTTAGATAATATGCAAGCTGATGTGGCTCATAGGCTTTAGCTGCATTTTCTATCACCTCAGGGTATCTGGCAAGTGCCGAGAGCAGTTTGGTTTCATGTATTTCAGTAAGTACTGATAAATTAGATAAGGCCTCAGTTTGATTGTAGCTGTAACCTTTTCCTGGCATTTGCCTGAAGACGCTGCATATTCGCGCATGTGCATATTGTATGTAATAAACCGGGTTATCATTTGATTGTGATTTGGCCAGTTCCATATCAAAGTCCAGATGCTGTTCACTTTTTCTAACGATGTAAAAAAAGCGCGTTGCATCTTTGCCCACTTCATCTTGTAGTTCTTTAAGAGTAATAAATTCTCCCGAGCGTGTAGACATCTGTAGCTTTTCCTTGCCTCGGTACAGTGTTGCGAACTGGACTAGTAATATTTCCAGTTTTTCAGACGAAAGTTCAAGTGCCTGCATGGATGCTTTTACTCGTGCAATATAGCCATGATGATCAGCTCCCCAGATATCAATGATCTTTTCAAAACCACGTTCTACCTTGGATAAATGATAGGCGATGTCTGATGCAAAATAGGTGGTCAGGCCATTTTCCCTAATAAGCACACGATCTTTTTCGTCACCCATTTTGCTGGAGCGAAACCATTGTGCACCATCTTTTTCATAGACCCATGAATTTTCAGTGAGTTTTTCGATACATTTGTTAACGGTACCGTTGCTTACTAATGAGCGCTCTGAAAACCAGTTGTCAAACTCAACACCAAAATCATTCAGATCATTTTTAATTGTTGCCAGAATGTGATCTAGGCCAGTATCAAATACGATTCGAAAATTTTCTTCACCAAGTTCATCAATACAATGTTTGATTAAATTATCAATTCTTAACTCTGAATCTTCTTCTTTAAACAGGGGTAATAATTTTTCAGGTGACTTTAAAAATTTATCGGCATGTTCTAAATGTAATGAGACTGCAATATCATTTATATAATCACCTTTATAGCCATTGTCCGGGAAAGGAACATCTTGTCCGCAATGTTGCATGTAACGTAACCAGATACTGACGGCAAGAATATCCATTTGCCGGCCGGCATCATTAATATAGTATTCACAGCTTACATTGAAGCCGGCTTTTTTAAGCAGGTTAGCAACAACGGCACCGTATGCAGCACCACGACCATGTCCAATATGCAAAGGCCCCGTTGGATTTGCTGAAACAAATTCAATCAAGGTTGGTATGTTGTTGCCGATATTAG
Organism: uncultured Enterobacteriaceae bacterium; assembly: GCA_964437885.1. GTDB lineage: Bacteria > Pseudomonadota > Gammaproteobacteria > Eutrophobiales > Eutrophobiaceae > UBA7359. The sequence continues at coordinate 38 of CAYTIZ010000280.1, read as the reverse complement.
AATCACCATATCGGTCACCTTTGTCTAAAATATCAGTA
>CAYTIZ010000279.1:0-3514 GCA_964437885.1 uncultured Enterobacteriaceae bacterium | reverse complement strand
GCTGATTCTTTTCATGCTATTGATGAAGATTTGTTGTTGTAGAGTAATAATTAAAACAGTTCCACTTCACCACTTTCGTCACTGTTTGTTTCGTATTTTTCTTTTTCTAAAGCCATCTGTTCAACCAAACGAATTAACTCTGTACTAACTTCTTCGGCCTGATTAAAGTCTTGTAAAATTTTATCGCGACTATCCTGTTTTGATTGCCAATCGGGAATGCGAATTTCATTTATAATATTTTGTACAATGATATGCACTTCGGAATGGGGAGTATCAATAGAAGGGTACACAGGTAAATGACTATAAAATTTATTACCATCACCAGAATTATACCATTGTCCAAAACGACAACCATGATTATCAACTAATGCTGCCTGCGCCTCAGAACAATCAGGAGCATTAATTTCAACTGCTCGATAGGCATTTTGCATATAAACCACATGATCAACTTTTGTCAGAGAAGCATTACAAATTACCTCGACCTTGGATACATTCTCATAAGTTGATTGAGCAAGCCGCGCAAATTCACCAAAACTTTGTTCGAATTCTGTAACCACTTCTTTTGAAGCTTGAGCCGATGCAGACATGGTATGTGTGTTCTTTGTCATGCTACTGGTTGCTTCAGCGAAACGCTTAATAATGACCGAAATCTTCTTGGAAGCAACGCTGGTTGTCTGCGCCAAATTTTTAACTTCATCGGCAACGACGGCAAATCCTCGTCCATGTTCTCCGGCTCGAGCCGCTTCAATTGCTGCATTCAAGGCTAACAAGTTGGTCTGTTCAGCCACACCGGTAATCATCTGAACCATTTCAGATATCTCTTCACTGCTAGCTGATAGTTCTTCCGAGCTTACTCCCATTTCAACAGCTCTTTCGACAGCATCACCTAATTGATCAACGACATTTCTAACCAGCGGTAAATTGCTTATTGCATTCTCAACAGCCGTCTTTGATGTTTTTTCTACTTTGACCATCTCATTGCTGATTAGAGTCAAATCATTTTGATTGGCACTCAGGTTTCTTAACAAATTAGTTGTCTTCAACTGTCCTAAATCAGAAAACAGGGCATCCAATTTTCTTTGCGAATAAAATTCTTTCATAAGTTTAAGCGATTTATCTATTCTCTGTAGTCCAATTTTGAAACGACCGTTCAATCCGGCAGACATTGTACGTCGATGATATTTGCCATGACGTGCCAATCGAAAAACGGCATCTACTTCCCATATATAAGTCTGTACCTGGTCAAGAGCATCATTGAGTTTATGAGCAGTTTCATTCATTGGATGCTCCCATGGCACCCCTATAATTCGATAATTTAAATTTCCTTTGTTAATCTCATCCGCCATTTCATTAATTTTATCAAATTCATAATCTGTCAATTCCTGTGCTTGTTTCGCAAAAATAGAACACAATAATGCAATGACAACAATCAACATTAACAAGACAGGATGAAACGTATAAAATTGACTACCAACAGCACTCGCTAGTAAAAGGGCTGTGTTTATCCACAGTGCTTGCTTATTTGTAATAGTCACAGATAAACTCATCATAGCCCCCCTTTTCTGTAACAAGATCTTGCAATAACTGGTTTGAGGCATCCATTGCCTCATGGCTATGACTGTATTGTGATTCGACCTCAATCATTCGCTGATATAAAGCCTGGAAAACTTCGACAACTTCGGGGTATGGATATCGACGTGTGGACATATAGCCTATTAGTAAGTTATTTAGGTCAAAAACAGGCAGAACGTGAGCAAATGTCCAATAAAAACCACCTTCTTTTCGCATATTTTTTATAACAGCAAAAAATTCATTTTTTTCTTGCAAGTTATCCCACATCAAACGAAACACGGCTCGAGGCATATCCGGATGCCGAATAATATTATGCGTTTGGCCCAATAGCTCTTCTTCAGTGTAACCAGAAAATTCCATAAAAGCGTCATTACAATAGATGATGCGACCCTTTTTGTCCGTTTTCGTGACAATCAGATCTTCCGGCTTCATTTTTATTTCTTTAGATGTAGGCACAACCATATGTTTAAGCATTCCATATTAATGGGCTTCAATAATATCGGCAAAAATGACGAAAGCTGAAGAAATATTCTCAAATTTTAGTGAAAAACCTATAGCCACAGATCACACAGAGAAACAACGCTACTTTCCATTGTGTTTTCTCTCTGTGTACTCTGTGGCCGACATCCTGTTTATTAACTCAAGTAAGTGTCCTAAACACCCCTTTTTCTTAAAATTTGCTATCATCTACGCCTTGCTGATAAACCGACAAACCAGACCGCATAGAATCAAAACACATGACAACCACCGCTTTCTCATCACTGCCGCTAAGTCCTGAATTTTTAAGTAATGTTTCGTCACTAGAATACAAAGAAATGACACCGATACAGGCACAAAGCCTGCCCGCTATTCTTGAAGGTAAAGACTTACTGGCGCAGGCAAAAACCGGTAGCGGCAAAACAGCAGCATTTTCTATTGGCTTACTCGATAAACTCGAAACACGAAGCTACCAAACACAGGCTTTGATACTCTGCCCGACGCGCGAACTTGCCGATCAGGTCAGCACAGAAATTCGTCGATTAGCTCGTGCCATACCCAACACCAAACTCGTTACCTTGTGTGGTGGAAAATCTATGCAGCCGCAATTGGTTGCGCTGGAACATCCGCCACATATTGTCGTTGGTACACCGGGACGAATATTAAAACATCTGGACAAAGAAACGTTAAAACTGACTGGATTAAAAACATTAGTTTTGGATGAAGCCGACCGTATGTTAGACATGGGTTTTCATGACGAGATCATGCGCGTTATCGATAAAGCACCAAAGAAAAGACAAACCTTGTTATTTTCCGCGACCTATCCAGATCAAATAAAAAAGATCAGTAATAAAATTCAAAACAACCCGATTGATGTTCGTGTAGAAGCGGTGCATGACAATAAAATAATTAAACAAGTATTTTATGAAATAGAAGCGGGCGAAAGAACAAAAATATTAATCGCCTTGTTACAACATTACCGACCAGAATCAAGTCTTGTCTTTTGTAATACAAAGCAACAATGCCAGGAACTGGCAAATGAATTGTGGCAACAAGGTTTTCATGCATTAGCGTTACACGGTGATATTGAACAACGAGATCGTGATCAAGTATTAATCCAGTTTACCAACAATAGCAGTTCGATATTGATCGCAACCGATGTTGCTGCGCGTGGTCTGGACATTAAAGATCTACAGGCAGTGATTAATTTTGAGTTATCACCAGATCCGGAAATTCATATTCACCGTATTGGACGTACTGGCCGTGCAGGAAATCAAGGTCTGGCACTCAGTTTATTTATGCCAACTGAAAAATTCAGGGTCGAAACAATAGAGAAATATAACAAGAGTCCTGTACGTATTGATAAAACAACATCACTTAAAATTAAAGACTACAGCAAACTCATACCACCAATGACAACATTAGGTATTAATGGTGGGCGTAAAGATAAGGTGCGCGCAGGTGA
>CAYTIZ010000278.1:0-3519 GCA_964437885.1 uncultured Enterobacteriaceae bacterium | reverse complement strand
GCATTAACTGCAAATACGCCACTGGACGGGAATCAAATCGGCAAAATTAATATTTTTGATAAATTTTCTTATGTTGCTGTTAAGCAAGATATCGCTAAACAAGCTTTGAATATTTTATCTGAAGGGAAAATAAAAGGTCGTAAATTCAAAGTGCGTAGACTACATTAACCAGACTGACTGGATAAAATGCCAATAACGAGTAAACCGAGAAGCAGAAGTGCAATAAGCCACACAGGCGCACGCAGGGCATTCCTTTCTTCACCTTCAATTTTATTCCCATCAATATAAAGATCATAAAATGCAACACGACCTACAGCTCTATATTTGAATTCACCTTCATGTGTGCCGACATTAATAGGTACATCACTAGCAAAACTCGCTGACGATAAAAGACTACCAGAAACATGTTTAATCAGTTCTTCGTTAATGTAGTATTTTTTTTCACCAGTCCAGAACTGATGCACAAAACGAAATGAATGTTGCTGACCATCAAGCTCGACATTCCATGTCTTAATTGATTCACCGTATGCCATGTCATCCGATTTCATATCAATCTATCTCCCAATTATTTATATTAAATCGCGGCTAAACGACAAACCGTATGATCTTGCCCAGTAATCTCAAACGTGGTTTTTTCAGCTTGCCTGCCTTCACCGGTATAAATATCAATATGCGTATTCTTAATTACACTACCGACATCGTCAGACACATATAATTGATGTTTTAGATTATTTGGCAGACTGGGGATTTTTAATGTTTCGCCGGCAGGTATTATATTTCGGTCGGTCGCGATAGAAGCAACATTCAACGGCTTACCCATTGCATTAAGGGGATGATTACTTCGGTGCCATTTGTTGGAAAAACGACCGAGATACCAACCGGCCTTCGTCTTACCCCAACCTTCTACCTTAACTGCCAGAAGAAAATCCATTGAATGAACGCTTTCACCCTTGTTCTCAACATTGATTTTTATTTTGTCCAATTGTGGATAGTCCTCTTCAACCGGAGTGAAATAACCGGTGACTAGCCATCGGGAAGAGCAGGTCTCTTCAGCAGTAGCGTAGTTAAAACAGCTGAATAATAGCGAAACTATGATCAGCAACAACTTAATAGCGTGACAACGCTGGTCTCTCCCCTGGAAATACAACGATAATCCCCTCAGATTCACATTCGAATATCGATGTGTCATTGGGATAAATATCATACGGTTTTTACAGATGAATATCTATATATTGTGGAATACCATCTAAATACCGCTATATCTTGTGATTTAACATTTAGACGAGCTACGAGCATGGTATTGCTTCGAAAGCTAGCAAACTGCGAAATAAGTGCAAAAATGAGCTAGGTTTAACTCGACCTCGTAGCCACAAAGCCCTATAGTACGCGGCCTTTTAAGCCCCATTATTATTGAGTCAGAAAACATCATGATCTCCACAGCAAATGTCACCATGCAGTTTGGCGCTAAGCCATTATTTGAAAATATTTCGGTCAAGTTTGGCGAGGGTAATCGCTACGGTCTGATTGGAGCCAATGGCTGTGGTAAATCTACCTTCATGAAAATTCTTGATGGCAGCCTCGAAGCAAGTGGTGGCAATGTCTCTATCAGTCCGAATGAACGTGTTGGTAAATTGCATCAGGATCAATTTGCCTTTGAAGAATACACCGTGCTCGATACCGTCATCATGGGTCATGCAGAATTATGGAAAATTAAACAGGAACGCGATCGCATTTATTCATTAGCAGAGATGTCTGAAGAAGACGGCATGAAAGTAGCGGAACTGGAAATCCAGTTTGGTGAGATGGATGGATATAGTGCCGAAAGTCGCGCTGGTGAGTTACTCATGAGCGCCGGTATAGAAGAAGCATTACATGAAGGTCGAATGAGCGAAGTGGCTCCCGGTTGGAAACTTCGTGTATTACTAGCTCAGGCCTTATTCGCAGAACCAGACATTCTGTTATTAGACGAGCCCACTAACAACCTCGACATCAATACTATTCGCTGGTTGGAAGATGTACTCAACAACCGTAAAAGCACCATGGTCATCATTTCTCATGACCGGCATTTTCTAAATGCTGTTTGCACACACATTGCTGATATCGATTATGGTGAATTACGCGTCTACCCCGGTAACTACGATAATTTCATGACCGCATCGATACAAGCACGCGAACGTATGCAATCAGAGAATGCAAAAAAATCAGCACAAATCGCCGACTTAAAACATTTTGTCAGTCGCTTTTCGGCCAATGCATCAAAAGCAAAGCAAGCCACCTCACGCGCAAAACAAATTGAAAAAATAACACTGACCGATATTAAAGCGTCTAGCCGAGTCAGCCCCTATGTTCGTTTTAGTCAGGAAAAGAAGCTACACCGTCTGGCATTAACACTGGAAGACTTAGGTCATGCTTTCGAAGAAGAAACACTTTTCGAGAAAGGTAACGTACTTCTGGAAGCAGGCGCACGTTTAGCCATTATTGGTGAAAACGGTGTTGGCAAAACAACTTTTCTTCGTTGCTTGATGAATGAACTCGAAGCAAACAACGGCACTATTCAGTGGGCAGAAAATGCAACACTAGGCTATTGTCCTCAAGATAGTAATGCTGATTTCGATAATGAATTGAAATTATACGATTGGATGAGCCAATGGCGTAAACCAAAGCACGACGATCAAGCCGTACGCGCTACGCTAGGACAACTTTTATTCTCATCGGAAGATTTTGAGAAAAAGGTCAAAGTCTGTTCAGGTGGTGAAAAGAATCGATTGTTGTTTGGTAAATTAATGATGCAAGAAACCAATATCATGTTAATGGATGAACCCACTAACCATTTAGACATGGAAGCGATTGAAGCCTTAAACCTGGCGCTGGAACATTATGAAGGCACCTTGATCTTTGTCAGTCATGATCGCGAATTCGTTTCATCGTTAGCCACACGCGTTATTGAAATAAAAAATCATAAAATAATCGACTTCCAGGGTACTTACGAAGAATACCTTGCAAGCCAACAAGAGATCGAGAAAAAAGTCGCTAACTCAAGATAAGAAAACCCATAACAAGAAAGACCATATAAATAAGGTCAGTTGTTCCTGTTCTTGTTAAGCTGTTTCTATGAAACTACTAATACGTAACCTTGCCCGCACTACCACTGAGTCGGAAATTCGAACGTTGTTTGAAGCTCACGGCAGCGTCCAATCTTGCACTCTGGTTATGGACAAAAAAAGCGGCGAATCTAAAGGTTTTGGTTTTATCGAAATGCCTAAAGTGGGTGACGCCAAGATAGCAATGAAAAACCTCAATAATAAAGAAGTCGATGGTTTTAAAATCCGCGTTAAAAAAGCCGAAATAAAAATGGAAAGCGACAACAGCAGTGACGACGCCGGATCAGAAAAATAAAACACGCATTCAGGATCCACTGCATGGCATAACGCTAAAAATGGTGGTGACTCAGTTGGTAGAAACCTATGGCTGGGAAGATTTGGGACAGCGAATCAATATCAAATGCTTGACCAATGATCC
>CAYTIZ010000277.1:0-3525 GCA_964437885.1 uncultured Enterobacteriaceae bacterium | reverse complement strand
GTTTTGCTAGATAGCTTGGTGTACAAATATTAGAGGGGCGATTGGCAAGATCGCTAGTCAGCTTTATACCATTCGCGATTGCACGGCCTTCATTCAATGCTGTTTCACCTTGCGGTAATTCTCTACGAGTAGGGACGGTAAAGGTGATTTTACGCAATGGACGTTTACTTTTCTTCTTTTTGCTTTTTAATTCGTCAAATTTATAAAGGGTGTGTTCTGCAACTTGAACTGCTTGTCTTATTTTCCAGCTATGATTACGTCCTTTTATACTTAATTCACTCAGGTAGTTGACGCATTCCAGTGAGCCTGTGCCATTTAATGCACGAATACTATTCGCAATAATTTTGCGGTAATTTCTGTCGTCGATTTCTCTTTCTTTGCCACAACCAATCATGAGAACTCGATCAGATATCATTCCGGGGACGTTATGCAGTAATAAATATTGTCCTTTGCTTCCATCCATATCACCACGGCGGATCAGGTTTGACAGGTGTTTTTTACTAACCGTATCAATCGCCTTAGCGGCGCTGGAAAGCCGCCTTGATTCAAAAATACCAACAATGACACACGCTGTTCGTTGTTTTTCCGGGTTGCCACTTTTTATATTGAAATCCATGCTTGCTCCAAAATAGCTAAGTTTGTTAGGTAAATATTCATTTTTTTTGTGGTTTAAAAGACCACGATATTGAGTTAATTTATTCTGCGTTAACGCTTTAAGCGTGTCATAATCGCTTCGATTTTTGCTAAAAACAGAGAAAAATGACCAAAACCGCGCTTTTTTACAAGTTTATTCATTTATCTTCGACTAAGCAAAGCCGTATTACATCTAAAAGGTCAAAACCGTGATCATTCAACGTTATATCTATACGGAGTTATTGCAAAAGCTGGTATGGATATTGAGCTTGTTGATCCTTGTATTTGCCAGTAATAAATTTGTCGGTTTTCTGGCCGATGCCGCAGAAGGCAGTTTACCCGCAGATATGGTTTTCTTGATGTTGGGCTACAAGATGTTAGCGACCTTGCCAAAAATTTTACCAGTTTCGATTCTTATCGCTATGTTGCTTGCATTCTCTCGTATGGCCAGTGACAGAGAACTGGTAATACTGGCAGCAGCAGGAATAAGCAAAATTTTTCAAATAAAAGTAGTGACTCGTTTTGCGCTTGTATTCTGTATGTTTGTCTCTGTTATCACTTTATATTTGTCACCTTGGGCAGAACAAAGTATCCACGAACTTAAGGAAAGGGCTAAGCAAGAATCTGATATTTCAGGCATCAAGCCAGGACAATTTAAAGAATTTAGTCAGGGAGATCGTGTAGTTTATGTGCAAAACTCGTCACCTGAAAAGGGCTTAATGGAAGAAGTTTTCTTACAAGTAAGACAAGAAGGGAAACTTGGAGTGCTCACCTCTGATAGTGCCCGTTTTAAAATTGACAAGAAGTCTGGAAATAAATATGTCGTTTTTAGTGATGGCCGCAGATATGTTGGGGAACCAGGCATGCTGGATTATCAAATTACTGAGTACGATAAATATGCCGTCCTTACAGAAAGTGCGAAAGCAAGCTCAGTTGGTGGAAAAATGTCGGCCTTATCAACCATTGAAATAATGGGTTCAGAAAACAAAAGTCATCAAGCTGAATTCCAATGGCGGATTTCACTGATTCTATCCTGTTTGTTATTATCAATACTCGCAATACTACTAATGCAGTCTCATACCAGTGAGCGTCGATATATGCCTTTTGTTATCGGAATTTCAATTTATCTTATTTACAGTAACTTACTCGGTATTGCGCAAACACTTCTAAAACGAGATGTTATTCCAGTGTTCATTGGCTTATGGTGGGTACACTTATTGTTAATTGCTGTACTGCTAACACTCTATTACTTGCCGCAAATTCGTTACATGATAAATGGCGATGACGAACATCAGCTCATGCCTGCTGAAGACTCAGAGGGTCCCTAACTAATACAATGATACTCGATCGCTACATCGGTAAAAGTATATTAGGAATAAGCTTGTTGGCATTGTTTGCACTGGTTGCTATCTTTTCTTTTTTCTCTTTAGTCGATCAACTAGATGATACTGGTCAGGGTAATTATGGCGTAATTGAAGCAATTCAATATGTGTTGTTAACGATTCCCCGGTTAAGTTACGAGCTTTTCCCCATAGCAACAGTTATAGGCAGTATGGCGGCGTTGGGGATGTTGGCAAACACCAGTGAGCTGGCCGTGATCAGAACGTCGGGCGTTTCTCAGATGCGACTGGCATATTCATTAGTGAAGGTTGGGTTAGTCTTTGTTGTCATCAGCATTCTAATCGGGGAAGTCATTGCGCCAGTCAGCGAGCAGGCGGCGCAACAAAAACGATCGGTTGCTTTAACCAAACAAATAGCATTGAAGACCAAGAACGGTTTCTGGTCACGTGATGGTGATAACTACATCAATATAAGAAAGATATTGCCGGGTGATAGAGTTGAGGAAATTTACATTTATGAATTTGACGAAGATAATAAATTAAGATCAAGCATACGTGCAAAGAGTGCAGAATACGATAAAGACAGATGGATTTTGCATGACATTTTGAAAACCGAGATATCAGAACAGCAAGTAACGACTAATCATTATGAAACGGCCGAGTGGGAAGCTTTATTAAATCCGGAAGTAATTAATATGATCACAATTAAGCCACGTTACTTATCGATGGTCGGCCTATTGAATTACATCAAATATCTTAAAGCGAACAACCAAAGCAGCAAGCTCTATGTTCAGGCATTTTGGTCAAAGATAATCAATCCATTCGCAATTATTGCGATGGTATTATTGGCAATCTGTGTTGTTAAATGTGAGGCACGTCCTGTTGGTTTAGGGCAACGTGTTTTTATTGGCGCGTTACTCGGCGTTTCTTTTCATCTAATTAATCAAGTGACTGGGCATCTTGGTATTGTTTACGGTATTCCTGCCTTTATTAGTGTGACTTTGCCAACCATTCTTATGTTTTCTTATATTTTTTATACGCTCAATAGAAGATATTAGAAAATTGCGCGTACGCACTTAATCATTTGATATTTTGTGTGCGATTAATTTCGTTTTAGATAGATGGTCGTGGAAAGTCTTGTTTCTTTTATCAAGCAAAGCCCAAACAAAACCTAAGCTAGATATAATCAATGATAATAATGAAGCAGCATATCCTGGCGATGCCTGTTTCCAGTTAAGTTTTGTATTTGATTCACTAACAACTTAAACATACCATCTGCGTATGCCCAATGTTTGACCTCCCTTTACCCAGTGCCAACAAAAATAAAGATAAGCTAACAATATTAAAAAAGCATCGTAGAGAAGGTTGCCGCTTTCAATAGCCCCATCACCAATAAATGAAATCAATATAAATGTGGCACAGAAAAATACCGAGTCCAGCAATAAACTGTCATAAAATATAGCCGCTAGACGGCGTAAAAAATAGCAGGGGTGTTGAGTTTCGCTTTTTAATTTTTATGATTGCTTGCTGTAATGGTGCTCCCTAGGGGACT
>CAYTIZ010000276.1:0-3597 GCA_964437885.1 uncultured Enterobacteriaceae bacterium | reverse complement strand
GTTAGTGAAGTTCGGGTTGAGGATTGTAAAGTTTGTTATAATCATGAAATCATGACGGGCAAGTTAACGGACCAAGTAAATGGTTCGGAGTATCCCATTGTGGCAGGCGTTCCAAGAATACTTCCAGCAGAACTTTTAAGAGAGCGGCTTGTAAAGAAACATGGCAGTTTTCTGAAAAAATATGGTGGTAATTTTAAAGATAGTGACCGTTTTGATTATGTAATTGAAGCAGAAAAGATACACACAGTGGATGCTTTTGGCTATCAATGGAACGCATTTGTGGATAATTATAATTATTATAGGGATATTTTTCTAAGCTTTACACGTCCCTATCTAGATGAAAAAGATTTCAAAGATAAAATTTGTCTTGATATTGGATGTGGCTCAGGTCGTCCAGCAGTTGCTGCCTGTCAAATGGGGGCGGAAGTAATTGGTATGGATATTAGTGAAGCGGTAGAGAGCGCTTACTGTCAGACAGAGGAAAGTCCATTTTTCCATGTTGTGCAAGCTGATGCATATTCACCTCCATTTGGTCAGAAATTTGATATTGTTTATTCTGTGGGAGTACTGCAGCATATTCCGAGTCCGAGGAAAGCACTCTTAGGTATTAATAGGACACTATCTGAAAACTCTCCATTAATATTATGGGTTTATGGTAAAAGGGAACTTTGGTATCAACCGATTGAATGGGCTAGGGTTATTACAAGGCATTTACCTGTTAAGTTATTACATTTACTTTCTATCATATTGGCATTGTTTTCAGAATTACTTCTCTTATTGCCTTATCGCATAATGTCACGAATTACCTTTCTTCAGGGTATTGCAGAAAATATACCAGGAAGAATATATGCAAAGTACCCATTTCGGGAGAATATAGTAGGCTGGTTTGATCGTTTGGTTGCACCCGTTACATATTATTTCGAGAAGGAACAAATAATAGATCTTTTGGATAGCACAGGTTATAAAGATGTGAAAGTGCATGCGCGTACAGCTGCAAGTGCTAGTTGGGTTATACAGGCACGTAAAAAATCATAGTCTTAGAGAACAGTTTCGTATTTCAGATAGAGAATGAATGATCTAGAAAGTAACCGGAAAAAGTACCGACGTTTAGTCGCAGGTGAGTTTGCGTCAATCAACGAATGGTTATTGCAAGAAATTTTGGTGACGTTTGTTTCTGGCATTAAGGGAGCCTTAGGCTTTGTATTGCGTTCACGTTTGTATCCCTTAGTATTTAGAAATTTTGATAGAACTTCCGTTTCTGGATGCAATGTTACGTTGCGTTGTCCGAAGCAAATTCGATTACAAGCCAAAGTTATAGTAGATGACTATGCTCAATTAATTGGAAACTCCTCTCGCCTTATTTCAATCGATATTGGAGAGAATACATTTATTCGCTCATTTGCGATGTTAAATTCTGGGCCGCCGGATGGATTTATCAAAGTTGGAAGTAACAGTGGCATAGGGCAGTCTACTATTATATATGGGAATGGCGGCGTAAATATAGGCAGTCACGTTATGGTTGCTGGTCAATGTTTTATTATTGCCTCTAGCCATCGATATGGTCTAAGTAATATTCCAATTAAAGATCAGGGTTGTACAGCAAAAGGCATTACAATTGGTGATAATGTTTGGATAGGTGCTGGTTGCAAAATACTGGATGGTGTTACAGTGGGTAATGATGCCGTGATTGCAGCGAATGCAGTAGTTAATAAAAATGTAGAATCAGGAACAATTGTTGGAGGAGTTCCTGCTGAGGTTATTGGTCGAGTAGACAGCAGTGCTTAAGTTATTTAAGTTTATTTTTCCTCTCATTGCATTCCTTTTTATAGGTAGATTAATTTACAACTATTGGCCCGAAGTTGTCGCGGCGGATTGGGAAATTAACAGTTCCTTTCTTTTTGTGTCGATGATTGGTCTGGTTTTGATATTCTTTCTCGATGCTGCTGGTTGGTGGTTGATACTGCTTGCTATGGGTGAAAAAGTTTCTGTGACAGTTGCTATTTCAATCTGGTTTCGCTCATCGATAAGTCGTTATATACCGGGTGTGATATGGGTGTATGCAAGCCGCATAGTGTTATTGAAGGAATATGGCGTGAGCAGTCAAAATTGTATTAAGTCGATAATATTCGAGAGTATTATGTTGGCACTAGGATCTTTTACAATCGGTCTTCCTGTTTTATTATCCGTTTTATTTTTAGATTTATTTCAACAGTTAGTATTAGGTTCGATGTGTATAGCGGTAATTCTTTGGGGATTAACTGAAAGTGGACTGATGTTTTTTAGCCGAATGCCTCTGGTTGGTCGGTATCTTGACCAGTTTCCTGTTTCAGGATTCAATAAAAGATGGCGACTTTATTTTCTTTATACTTTTATGTGGGCCTGCTTTTCAGTAGTATTTATTATTTTCTTGTTGAGCATCAATATCCATTTTGATTCCGTTAAAAATGCGATATTAGCAGGTTGTGCGTTCTCAGCAAGTTTTTGTATTGGCTTTATCTTGATTGTTTTTCCAGGAGGACTCGGCATCAGAGAGATTAGTCTCTATGGTTTACTATCCTCGTTGATTAGCCCTGTAGAGGCAATTTCTATATCAGTTGGTAGTCGCCTTTGGTTAATTATGGGGGAACTTATTTCTTTAATGACTTATCAGCTTGTGCATTATATTCGCGGAACTCGACAGTAGTTATTTGATCTTGAGTTTTTTGAGTTTCTGTTGGCGTTTCAATAAATGATGGTCGAAGGCCTGAACTGAGACATTCATGACAAATAATATCGGAATCATCAAGTTTTATATTTTTTCGCTTTTGTACAATGAGTTTTCTTGATTTTCTAAAGAATTCATTGTTCCATATTTCCCTGAAAGGTGTATGAATTGCTTCACCGAAATCATCCTTTTTGTAGAATTCATAACAACACGAGGCAATTCCGCCATCGGCACGAAAATTTAAATGCGTCCATGGACGATCACAATTCATTAGCCGTTCTGGATTGAAAACCTCAACCTTATATTTTTCTCCTTTGGGCAACCAATCTTCATCTTCCACGTAAGCTGGTAGTGGCGTAAATTTATTAATGCCAATGTCATAGGCAAGCCGTTCAGCTTGAGCTACTTCTTGCTCGTTGTGACTAAATACAATAAATTGCCATTCAACAAAGGGCTTGCTACTTCCACATTCTTTCTTCAGTTTCAATAAATTAGATACATTACTGAATACGCGATCATAGTTTCCGCCAACTCGGTATTTAGAGTATGTCTTTTGACTGCTGCCATCAATTGCTACCATTACATAGTCTATGCCGCTATCCAGTAACTTTTGATTATTCACTTCATTCATGACGGTTGCATTGGTGGAGATCATCACAAAAATTCGCTTAGATTTTGCGTATTCAATTATTTTGTAAATATCTTTATTGAGAAGTGGTTCTCCCCAAGTGTAAAGTTGCAACAAGTAAATATAATCGCCTACTTCGTCGATAATCTTTTTTGCTTCGTTAAAAGTGACGTGTCTAACCGCGCGGTCACCTGAGATCCCTTTGCCTGTTAAGCAGAATGGGCACTTGAGGTTACAGATGTTAGTGACTTCAAAAACGAAAAGG
>CAYTIZ010000275.1:0-3597 GCA_964437885.1 uncultured Enterobacteriaceae bacterium | reverse complement strand
GAATGAATGCGCTCAATTGTACGTCCTGTACAATTGACCCTATAACTAATCACTTACTCAGCATAACATACGGGCTAATAAATCTTATTAAATTGAGATCGGCACATCAGGATATTTATTTTTATATGCTCGAATAATCAACTCTATATCCTCCCCATGATATTCTGGGATTGGACTATCTGAGCCGGTTAAATTTATAAAAGCTATTCTTAATAACTCATGGCTTGATTCAGTTAGCCAAATAAATTCATCACCCGTTAGATCTGCTTCCTCCCAAGGTCTACTTGGGTTATCTAGTGTGCTTCTATCAACATGGAAATGCACTTGATCTCGAATTGATTTCAATTTTTCAGCCAGTCTTTCTATTTCTGAAATAGAAATGTTACTTTCTTTTGCAGCGACATCGATTAATTCCGGAGCTATATTTTTTATATACCAAAATGAAGCAGAATCTTGGTGCTTATCAAATACTCTATGAGCACCTGCATACAAATCATTCTGCAAGGCAATGCCACTAACTCTGAAAAAATCTAGGCCATGACAAGATTTAAGAGACACTAGTTTATTAAACGCACGTCGTTTCAGTATGCAATTATTGAGCTCCATTAATACTCTTTTCAAAGCACCCTCTAGACGTGGATGGTTACTCATAATTCTTAGTCCAATTTATATTAATTTTTTTTCTCTATCGCGTTCAACGTTAATTGATACACTTCATTCTTTTTCTTTCCCGTGATCTTTGCAGTTAAACCTGCCGCATCTTTGGGTGAACATTTTTCTGAAAGAATTTGATTAATACGCAAGACTTCTTTATCTGTGACTGATGTTTCTTTCGTTCCCTCTACAATAACAACGAATTCGCCTTTGATTTTTATTTCTCCGCTTTCAAGTTTTTCATTAATAGCACTGAATGTATCGCGTACGATTTGTTCGAATTGTTTAGTGAGTTCACGCGCAATTGTGACACGTCTTTCTGCACCAAATATTTCTTGCATGATATTAGCTGACTCAACGATGCGATGTGGTGCTTCGTAGAAAACCAGTGTTCGTGATTCATTTTTTAATTCGTTAAGTCTTGTCTTCCGTGCTTCGCTTTTTGCAGGAAGGTAACCTTCAAAGATAAATTTGTTCGTCGGCAAACCGGATGCAGACAATGCCGTTATAATGGCAGAAGGGCCTGGAATGGGAATGACTTGAATATTATTGTCGTGTGCTGCGACAACCAGTTTATAGCCAGGATCATTAATCAGTGGCGTTCCGGCATCGGAGATGAGTGCAATGGATTCGCCCGCTTGTATCTGTTGAATCAATTTCGGCGTAACTTTTTCTTCATTGTGCTCATGATAAGCACTCATTTTGGTTTTTATACCAAAGCGTTCAAGCAGGGTTTTGCTATGGCGCGTGTCTTCGGCAGCGATTAAATCAACCTGCTTTAATATCTCAATAGCTCGCTCGCTAATATCACCCAAATTGCCGATAGGGGTTGCTACTATATATAAAAGTCCTGACAAACGTCGCTCCTGAACCCTTTTTAAAAAGGAATGTCGTAAATATCACTGCAATGTACAATACATACCCATGATACCTAGAAATATACATTCATAGCATGCGACTTTTAATCATTTTTCTTATATCACTGTCTTTACTGGCTGGCTGCGGGTCTATACGTCAATCCAGCCAACAAGCACAGGCCGATCCTGAGGAAAATGCCCGTCTATTGATGCAATCGGGCGACTATTCTGCTGCGGCAGTGGAATACTTGAGTCTTGCTAAAAAGGACAAAAACAATGCAGCCGTTTACCGGCTTAAGGCTGCAGCGGCATACGTTGAAGCGGGACAATATACCGAAGCAGATAAAGTCTTGAGCGAAACTATTGTTCCTGAAAATGACTCCGTACAGAAACTAAGAATGCGGATTTTAAGTGCCCGTCTTGAACTGGAATTTGGACAACCGGGCAATGCACTCAACTTGCTTAATGAAATATCCAGGCTGGAAATACCACAAAACCTGAAAATCACATATTACGATATACTCGCCCGGGCTTATCTAGCGCATGGCGAATATATTAAAGCTGCGTCAGAACGTTTACGACTTTCAAATATTTTGCGTGCGCCAAACGAGATAGAGCAAAATAATCGCTCGCTCTGGAAAATTTTTGAAACGATACCCGAATCTGAACTTGAAGAGTTAAGGTTTGTTGCACCAGATGAATTAACAAGCTGGTTTGAGCTGGCGTCGATATATCAAGGCTACCGCTATCAACCAGCCAAATTAAAAAATGCCATTGATGGCTGGATACAACGTTACCCAGGGCACCCAGCTTATTCAACTATTACATCACAACTCATAAGTCAAAGCAGTGAATTTGTTCAACGCCCTTCCAAAATTGGACTGTTATTACCTTTGTCAGGAAGGTATAAAAAATCATCCACAGCCGTACGCGATGGTTTTCTGGCTGCCTGGTATCTTGATAAACAGGAAAAATCAGAAATTAAAATTTATGATGCAAATTCTTTAAATATTGTTGAAATTTATCAGCAAGCTATTGAAGATGGCGTTGATTATGTTGTAGGCCCATTGGAAAAAGAAGCCGTGAATCAATTAGCCGATTATGGTGAGCTTCCGGTGCAAGTACTCGCACTCAATCGCCAGGATTTAAAAAGCGAGCAGGAAATTAATAAAAAATTAATGCAATTTGCTTTATCTCCAGAAGACGAAGCCATTCAAGTTGCTGAAGCAGCAATGTCCGATGGTCATAGACTGGCATTAGTCATAACACCAAATATTCCCTGGGGAGATCGAATTGCAAATGCATTTAAAAAGCGCTGGATAGAATTGGGCGGCGGCATTCTGGAACACACTCACTTTGAAAGTAGTGCAAAAGATTTTGGAACTCCGGTTAAGGAATTATTAAATATTGATAGCAGTGAACAACGTGGCATACAACTGCGTAACAAACTCAACATAAAAATAAATAATGTGACACGTCGACGGGAAGATGCCGACTTTATTTTCAGCGCAGCTGTGCCAGGCGATGCGCGTCAATTGTTTCCACAGTTTCGTTTTCATCGGGCTGCTGATTTACCTGTATATTCAACCTCACATATTTATACAGGTGTTGTTGATAGCGCTAAAGATGCAGATCTGAATGGCGCGATGTTTATTGATATGCCATGGATACTGGATACATCACGACAACTTTCAATTATTCAAGATACGCTTAATCGAAACTGGTCACAGGAAAAATCACAATATCGCCGATTGTATGCATTGGGTATTGATGCTTATCATTTAATTCCTGAGATGGGTCGCCTTAGTCTTGAAAAAAATAGTTATTTAAATGGTGAAACCGGTGATCTGACTATCGGCTCTAATAATATTGTAAAACGACAATTACGCCGTGCTCAATTTGTCGACGGGAAACCAAACTTATTAAATTAGATATCCATATCTCCAAGTAATAAGAATTATCAAGGATGATGATAAAAATGACAAATCAGTCCGGCAAACAAGCAGAGGAATTTGCTGCAAACTATCTTGCCAAACAAAATGTAAAAATAATCACTCGAAATTTTCATTGTCGATTTGGTGAAATC
>CAYTIZ010000274.1:0-3602 GCA_964437885.1 uncultured Enterobacteriaceae bacterium | reverse complement strand
TAAAACAATACCACTTATTGATGGTACTATTTTTCCTGATTCTATTTAAAATGTCCCTGTTTGGGGCAGTAACCTGGGTTGAAAGGGGGTTTGGCTTCAAAGACTGGGGGATTGCCGGGCCAGAAGGTTTTTTTGCAAATTCAGGTGAGTTTTCATTATTAATGGCCATGCTCGTCGTCATGGGGCTGGCATTTATACTGGGGCATAAAGAGACCAATAAACTTTATTTCCTGCTACCGATCACCGCCGCGATGACAGTCATGGGTGCTAGCTCTAGGGGTGGTCAATTAGCGCTCGTTGCAGGACTGCTAATTGTCGCTATTGCCATCGGTAAACTTCGCTTCAAAAACATTATGATAGTAGCTGTAGCCACCTTCCTGATAATCACCCTGATGCCAGAAGAGCAAAAAATGCGATTCTCCAGCGCGGGTGAAGATAGTACCTCAGAGTCCAGATTAACCTACTGGAGCGCGGGGTTAGACATGCTACAACAAAACAAGCTACTAGGTGTCGGATTTTATGGTTTCCCCGAGGAGTTTCACAACCATTATTCTCATTTAATTGAAGCCACGGACACATACCTTAGCAATCGTAAAGAAGTCGCTCATAATACTTTTATTCAGATAGGCAGCACACTGGGCTACTTAGGGCTAATATGTTACCTCTGGCTGATCTATCTCTGCTTCTCACTGAATAGAAAAACACGTAAAATATTAAAGTTAAATGGTAAAGCAAATATAACATCCTGGCCTTACCGCTATGCTATCGGCCTGGATGCCGCACTCATTACATACCTGATAGGCTCTCTTTTTATGTCGGTAGCTTTTTATCCATACATATATCTGATGCTAATGATGTCTCAGTCATTAAAAAACTGTGCGGAATCTGAATTCGCGCTAAAATTGAATAAACAACCTCAACTGTACAAATAATTAGTTAAACATAACACCAGAGCGCCATGTATATACTAAAAATAATTAAAGCGTTATTCCACCTTTTGGACAAGGCATCAAAAAGAAAATACCTGTTACTACAACTGTTTTTTCTTCTATCAGCAATAATCCAAGTAGCAGGGGTCGCGAGTATCGCACCGTTTATTGGCATTCTGTCAAATCCATCCGTAATACAGACAAATGGCATTCTAAGTACTATATATGAGTACTACAGCTTTACAAGCAACACAGATTTTATAATTGCGTTTGCTGCCGTTTCACTCATGCTTATTGTTCTATCCAACTTATTTTCTGGGATAACACTATGGCTCTTAGTTAAGTTTTCCATTCACTTTGGAAACAAATTACAAAATAGTTTATTCCATAACTTACTGAATCGAGAGTACATCTATCATAAATGCAGCAACTATACTGGCGATATCGCGTTAATAAACCAGGAAGCCCCTCGTTTTGTCTACATGGTATTGCAGCCATTTTTAATCCTAACCAGCCAGTCATTTATCGTCGTAATTATCTTAATGGGCTTAATTGCCATGAACCCTTTTATTGCCGCAATAACAGGCGCCATCATCGGGGGCGCATATCTACTCACCTACATATTACTCAAACGCTCTCTAATGCGTCATGGGGAAATCGTATCTGAGCGAAATTCAGGTGTACAAGCAGTTTTATCTGAAGCCTTTATTGGCATAAAAGAGGTATTAATCGGCAGCAAAGAAGAGATTTACGAAAGAAAATTTGAACATTATAACCGTAGGGGACTAGTCTCAATATCGCTGATAGGACTAGCCGGCGACCTGCCCAAACTCGTTATCGAAACCATCGCATTTGGTGCCATACTGCTGCTGGCGATTAGCTTGCTACTATCTGAAGCCGATACCAGTCAAATCATAACGGTCTTAAGCTTATACGGTTTAGCCGGATATAAATTACTGCCCGCGATGCACCAAATTTACAAATCATTAACCAGTATCAGTGCAAATGGCGAGGTGGTACTTAGGCTATCAAATGAGTTAAAACACAGGATCAAAGTTAAGCACCCAAAAGCAGAAAAACTCAACGAGCACCTCAGCACTATTGAATTGCGCAACACTTCATTCACATACCCGAGCAGCAATGAAAAAGCACTAAATTCAATTAACGTCGAATTTAACAAAGGCAGCATCAATGTTATCGCGGGGGCATCAGGCTCAGGGAAATCAACACTAGCAGATATATTGCTTGGCCTTTTGAAACCGAGTAACGGTGAACTCATAATTAATGGCGCTACCGTCAATCAATCTGAGTTGAGTCACTATCAACACACCATCGGTTACGTACCTCAAAATATCTTCTTAACCAATGAAAGCGTATTAGCTAATGTAGCTTTTGGTATTGAACCATCCGAGATTCGTAAAGACAAAGTAATGCTTGCTCTAAAGCTGGCCAATGCAGATGAATTTACGCTAAATTTACCGCAAGGAGTCAATACGATACTAGGGCAAGATGGTAAGCTTCTTAGCGGAGGTCAGCGGCAGCGAATTGGGATTGCACGCGCACTTTATCGAGACGAAACCCAGATGCTGGTGCTAGACGAGCCCACAAGCGCCCTCGACATTCATTCAGAACACGATTTCATGCAAAGCCTTCACCACCTTAAAGATAAAGTTTTAATTATTCTGATCTCTCACAGCCCATCAGCAATAAAAATGTCAGATAACATCTTTCTTATTGACAAGGGCGAGTTGAAATCAAGTGGTAACTACAATGATTTAATGGCTAATTCACCTGCTTTTTATAATATGATGAACAAAGTAGACCATAACACGGATGCTTAGAGGCCCGCATAAATCATTCCACACTACCGAGCTGGATTAAACATACAAATGAAAGATGATAGAAAAAACATCCTCTGGCTTTCTCACCTTATTCCATACCCGCCCAAAGGCGGCGTATTACAACGGGCCTACCACTTAGTTCGGGAAACAGCCCGGTACCATAATGTATATTTATTAGCATTCAACCAGCCCGATTTAATTGAACCCTTATTTCCCAACCTGGAAAAAGGCATGCAAGAAGCGAGAGATGAATTGGGCGCATTCTGTGAATATGTTGAATTTGTCAAAATCCCATTAGAACAACGCTTCTATGGCAAGGAGCGCATGGCGGTTTCCAGCTTATTTTCAAAACACCCTTATAACTTAAACTGGCTAATTTCAGATGAGTACCGCCTGAAAATAAAAGACATTATGTCTAAAACAAAAATAGATCTAATTCATTTTGATACTATTAGCCTGCTGCCCTATAAAGATCTTACCAAAGGCTTGCCAACCGCTCTCGACCATCACAATATCGAGTCGCACATGCTCATTAGAAGAGCGGATAACGAGAAAAACTTTTTGAAAAAATTCTATTTTCGTCAGGAAGGACGGCGACTAGAGGCCATTGAAAAAGAAGCTTGCCCCACATTTTCTCTTAACATCAGTTGCTCACAAATCGACGCTGACCGCTTAACGAGTATAGCGGGAAAGTGCGAATCTATAGAGGTCCCTAACGGAGTTGATGTCGATTTTTTTAAATGCTCAAACAAGCAATTAGGGAATACGCCAAGATTGCTTTTTGTAGGCACGCTCAGTTGGTACCCGAATGCTGATGCAGCCAACTTTATTG
>CAYTIZ010000273.1:1979-3620 GCA_964437885.1 uncultured Enterobacteriaceae bacterium | reverse complement strand
ACGGCGTAGAGTTTCTATCACAAGTAACGCCTAAAATGGTTCAAGAAAAGTTTGCCGTATTATATTTTATTTTAAAATTTCTGGAGAAAGAATAATGCTGCACATAGAAGATGAAATAAAAGCAAAACAAGCTGAGCTTGATGAGTTGATTAAGCGGCGTGATGCTGGGCCTTGGGTTCCGACTGAGGAGTATTTAGAGATTTCTGGAATTTATTTCATAAACGCTGTGGGCGTAGTGGAGTTTAGTCAAGATTGGGAAGAAGTGAGATTATTAGCGGCTTTCGGCAATGTGTACAAAACCCGCAAAGAAGCAGAATTTGAATCAGCAAGAATGAAAGCGCTTGTGGACGTTAACAAGATTATTACAGAAGAGAACTTAGTGAATAATTGGGTAGTGAGTTGGAATAATGCGATGCAAAATAAGCTTTCTTTACGTCTTCATCACTTTAGCAATCGACTAGATTGGAACGAATGGACTACGTCGAGGATACCTTATGATCTACTATATTTTAGTCCAGAAGCTTATACAACAATAAAAGCAAGAATCACACAAGAGCAAATAGATTTAATATGGAGGTTAAATTGAATTATTTGGTTAAACAGTTGGTTAACGACGATGGTGATATTATCGAAGAAGGGCGCCAACGGTGGCACGTCATGCAAAGTGATGTAGGAGATGTCGGTTTGTTATGTTCAGGGGAGTTTGTGGATGATGCTGCTTCAAGTGGTAATGGGGAAAGCTACATTTTTAAGAGTGTGAGAAGAGGAGGCGTTACTTGTGAAAAGTGCTTAAGCATTGTTAGAACAATCAAAGCAGTAAAACTTTAGGAGTTTAGGAGGTTAAATGCGTAGAAGAAACTTAAAGAGCAAAGCGAATGCAAGTAGGGAGCTAGCCATAGGCATTATCAAAGAAAGAACGACCTTTGGTGCTGAATATATTTTACTCGAAAATGTGGGGCTATCTAAAAGAATAGACAGTATTAATATTGAGCTTGAGCGCTTAAACGAACAGATCACGCTATGTCGAATGAAAAATCGCTATTTGATAAAAGGTGATATTAGTCAGTTAGGGTTTAGGCTGCCGAATAACAGCGATATTTAACAAGTACAATTTAAACTTCCGAAAATCGGCGGTTATTAATAACTACAGGGGATAATATGAAAATCAATAAAAGAGAAACAGAGACCTATGTACTAACTGATCTTGAGGCATTGGACACTGTAACTGTCTATGTAGCTAACCACAATCTAGGCAGCGGACAGATAGTTATTGAATGCTATTGTCAGTCATGGGCCTATTATTGGGGCGGAATGGGAGAAAAAACTCTACAAGAGTTTTTTGCTGGCTGCGACAATAATTATATTTTAGTCAAGCTTTTAGCTGGCAACACAAGAGAGACCGATTTTGATTTAATTCATAATGAATCTCTCAAAAAAGGCTTTGATATTTGCGCATCTTCAGATGTTGAAATTGCCATGTGTGCCGCAGAAATGAGAGATTGTTTCGGCGAAGAGTGGATGATGGACTTGCCGACAAAGCAATCCAATGATTACCGCTATCTGGATAGAATTGTTGATGCGGTTAAACTAGCATTTAACGAGAGTAAATAATATGTACAAATGCAAACACTTTGGAATTAA
>CAYTIZ010000273.1:0-1879 GCA_964437885.1 uncultured Enterobacteriaceae bacterium | reverse complement strand
TGGGGCGCGTTTGATATTAAGTTTAAAAATCATACGGCTGAAGAGGTCAGGATTAAGCTGCTAGGTGAAGAGCCAACAAAAGCTGGGTATTACCCACAGATTGAACGCTATCCAAATATCACAGAACTAGAAGTTGGCATCACATGGTTTCATGTTAGATTTTGCTCTAATGTTGATGGCGTTTTAGTTTATCCAATTAAATAAAAGGTGAAATTATGAAATTTAAACTGTTTGGAATTATTTGGGATTTATTGCCCGTGGTAATATTTGGTTGGTTTTGCTTAATGTTTGTATTTACAATCGGGGTATTATATTCCACAAACCTTATGGCATGGGTAGCGTATTTATTTCTTATTGCAATACATATTGCAGGATGGGGCCATTTTGAAAAATACTTAATCAACAGATGGTTTGATAACATATATGATAAACCAGACAATAGGCAGGTAGAAAGTGACCAATTTGGTGAGTGGGCAGAGGTAAAGGAAGTGGAACTGGAGGATGGATCTTTATTGAGAATTTACGAAGCGACTAAAATTGATAAATATACTTAGGCAATTGTCAAATAGATGATTTAATCGCACGGGTTAAATCGTTCCAATCCGCTAGTACTTGAAGTGTGTTCTCAGACCAACAGGACGGCTTGAGGTCGCATTCTTCATTGGTACAACCTAAGAACCAACCGTTTCCCTCAAGCGCTTCAAGGCGTACAGGCTTTTGACACTGGGGGCAATTAGCGTGCATATTATTTATCATTTAAGGTCCAACAGGTCTAAAGTTTGAATCTGGAAAGCTAGCATGGTCAGGCCAAGCCCTGAGCAATATCCTATAGGCTATTATTGCTTGAATACTGTTCATAGGCTGATTTCTATCTTGTAAATCTTCAATAGTTTCACGCATTAAATTCAATTGATCCGTGACCCAGTTTCTTTCTATTAAAGCTAGACCCGCAGCCTGTGCGTTTGTATATTCGTCTGTATCTTCATAGTTAATGACAGTGACTGTACCTGACGCTATCTGCGCTTGTAAAGCGGTCCATCTTCCAACGTCGCCTTGGTCTTGAATGTTGGTCCCATCTGCAAACACATAAGAGTTAACCGGGCCTAAGTGCCTAATAACGTCTACCATCTAACTCACCTTTGTAATTGTGAAGTCTAAAAAAAGAAAGCCTATGTTGATACTGCTTGCTGTATTTCTAAACATAAGCCCAAGCTCATCGGTAGCTGCGGCATCTACTCGAATGCCTGAAAAAGCAAATTCTCTTTGCGTTGAATTTATTCCTGAGCGCCGCCATGTTTGGGTTGAATCATAAACAGCTTGATTGAGCGCTGCTGTACATTCAAAGGCAGGAGTCCCAGACGCTGCTGACCAAGTGCCACTTGCAGTCATTTCATAAACACCGGACTCGGCTACTTGTAGATTGCCATTGCTGGACATCGTGATACCCGCACTGTTAAAACCATCTGTTAGGGTAACAAGGTCAAAATGCTCCCACACGTTTATCGTATTAATTGTCAGATTGAGCAAAGAAACGTTGGACTTATAAAAGCGCCCACTCACTGCCACACCCGATGCACCCCCACCACTACCTACTACTGGACTAATTACACTACTCATACAAACAAACCCCCTAAACTAAATTGTAATCGATGGCCGTTGATGCACCAACGCCCGTTACAGATAAACGTATAGTTGTTCTATTCGGGAGGTGGATAATGTCGTCACCAATGGCTGTGTAGGTGCCACCATCAACATCTAACCAACCGCTAGAGCCTATCGTTGTATTACCATCTGCGAGAAATTGCACAACGACTGTAGCGCCGTCGAATGTGCCGCTGAGGTGAAGTCTAGCATTGGAGTCTGAGTTTTTGATGACTGA
>CAYTIZ010000272.1:0-3650 GCA_964437885.1 uncultured Enterobacteriaceae bacterium | reverse complement strand
ACACGATGGTGGCGATGTAGCCAGCCAAATGATTGTCAATTCCTTGAAGAAAGTGCACGAGGGAATATCTCTGGATAGATACATCGATGATGTTGAAGATAAATTGATCGACGTCAATAAAAAATTAATCCAGAAAGCAAACGAAGGTGCAAAACGAACGACCATTGGCAGTACCGTTGTAATGATGCTGGCATACGACAAATACTGCGTTTATTTATGGGCTGGAGACAGTCGTTTATATCGCTTACGTGATAATGAATTACGACAAATGACAACAGATCATTCGCAAGTCGAACAATATATAGAACAAGGGCTTATTTCCAGAGAAGAAGCAGCAGTCCATCCACACGGAAATATGATTACACGCGCAGTGGGTGCTGCCCAAAGTTTTTTTCTGGATATGGATATACAAGAGATGAAAAAAGGAGATCGATACCTGTTATGCAGTGATGGATTAACCAAACATATTCTTGATTTTGAATTTGAGAACATGCTTGGTAAAGGCACTGTTGAGGAAATTTGTAAAGAATTGATCGACTTAACCTTGGATCGAGGTGCAGGCGATAATGTTACCGCTATTGTCATCGATATAGATTAGAAGTTCATAAAGTGATTACGTTTTTGAAGGAGTATTGCATTGGCTGATTTTAAAACAGCACTTGAAGCATTGGCGAAAGGTGAATTAAAGCTTGAATCTCTATCCAGGCAACTGGATGTCTTGCTTGATAAGTCACCCAAGTTCGCCAATAAAATACTTGCTCAACTCGACGAAGTTTATGCGCAGAAAAAACTCGACGATAGGCAATACGCACAATTAAAACGCCAGATTAATGAATTCAGACGTTCTCATGCGTCTGAAACAGAAAACGGCTCGGAATCAGGTGGTACAGACTCTACTGTCTTTTCGCAAGATTCATCTGTAGAAAATAAAAGTTCTGACTCAGGAAGCCCTGCTGCTCCTGACTCGACAGTTGTCATGAGTGAAGAAGAAAAAGCAACTCAGACTGATAGCTCTGATTTTATAGATATCAGCATGCCTGGTGCCGACACATCAACACCATCTATTACCTCCGCTACCGGCCCAACTGGAACAGAATGGAATGACCCTGCCGTGCCTGTAGGTGATTTATCTGGCGGATACGATGTCGGCTCAATCATTAAACAACGTTTTAAACTTATCAGCGTCCTCGGTATCGGTGGTATGGGTAAAGTTTTTAAAGCTCTTGACTTGTTAAAAGAGGAAGCAAAAGACAAAAGACCTTATGTTGCTATTAAACTTTTAAACGATGATTTTAAAGACCATCCTGAAGCCTTTATCTCTCTACAACGTGAATCAAGCCGACAACAAAAACTAGCTCATCCGAATATAGCAACAATCTACGATTTTGATCGTGTTGGTGGTCCTAACACCCCTGTCTACATCACCATGGAATTGATGGAAGGCATGGAACTCAAAGACTATATCAAGAAAACAGTACGTCCCAAAGGTGGTCTGGATTTTGATGAAGCCTATGGCATCATCAAACAATTGGGTGCCGGTTTAATCTATGCGCATGACCGTAGATTAGTACATTCTGATTTTAAACCGGGTAATGCCTTCATGTGTAATGACGGT
Organism: uncultured Enterobacteriaceae bacterium; assembly: GCA_964437885.1. GTDB lineage: Bacteria > Pseudomonadota > Gammaproteobacteria > Eutrophobiales > Eutrophobiaceae > UBA7359. The sequence goes on along the minus strand of CAYTIZ010000272.1, from coordinate 2,035 downwards.
ATTGTTAAAACACTGGATTTTGGTATCGCTCGTGCTGTTAAAAATCCGGTTACGGGTGAAGCAGAAAAAACACTATTTGATCCTGGCAAATTGGGAGCGTTGACACCCGCTTATGCCAGTCTTGAGATGTTGGAAGGTGAAGAACCCGATACTCGTGATGATACCTATGCACTTGGATGTACAGCTTACGAATTATTAACTACTAAACATCCATTCAATAAATTACCTGCCAATAAGGCGATGGAAAATAATCTTATTCCGCCTTATATAAAAAAGTTGAATAAAAAACAAAATCGGGCATTAAGGCGTGCAGTTGCTTTTAAACGTGAAGATCGTAGCGCTACTGTTGCTCATTTTCTGGAAGAGCTGGAAGGCAAGGCTACCTGGCATAAGAACCCATTTGTTATTGCTGCTGCAGTATTGTTTATAATTAGCCTGATGTTGATTGCCCCTGCTCTGGATTATTTACATCAACAAAAACTTGAAGCTATGGTAGTTGAAATAAACTCCGGTAGTGAACAAGTGATTGTCGCAAAGCTGGATGAAATTTTACTTCTGGAAAAAGCAGACCAGTCGACTGTAACTAATGAATCAAAAGAGGCTATTCAAAACTATTTTAGTGATAAGGTTGCTGGCTTAATTGATACCAGTAGCGATGCTTATAATTTTCCTCAGGCATCCGAAGTTATTGAAGAGATAGACAAGTTTTATCCTGGTTCCATCTATCTGCAGGAACAAACTAAACTTGTATCGGATAGTAAGAAACAAATTATTGGTGAACTTAATGCTGAATATATTGCAGCACTAAAAGATCCAAGTCTGATTGATAACACCAAAAATATTCTTGATAAGATAAGAAAAATCGATCCTGCTCATTCCCTACTTGAAGATCCGAGACCAAGTAATGCGTATCGTCTTCTTGCGTTAGATAAGTTTGAAGCAAATGAATTTGATGAAGCACTTTCACTGATCAAATCGGGTATGGCCACAGCAAAAGATGATCCGAGATTAATCGATTTGGAAACCAAGATTCTGCGAGCACAAAAAGTGGCTCAACTTGAATCTGAACTAAGTGTTGTACAAGGCACACTGTCATCGTTAACGGATTATAAGGAACAGCAAGCAACCATTGTTGAACTGGCTGGACTTAAACCTGAAAGTGAGTCGCTCGTATCACTTTCAGAATCATTCAAACCTATCGTCGAAGCAGAACTTAAGACCATCAATACTTCCGGAACAATTGATGATGCAAAAGCATTTGTTTCTGACTTCAGTGATTTGATGAATGCCTTACAACTCAACCAACAATTAACCCAGGTTAAACTGGCTCACCTTAAAGGTGACGCGCGGCAACAAGCAATTACCGAATTGGCAAATGCAGATATAAGTAATATTGAATCTGCATTAGCTAGTGCGCAGATTGATAATGCCCAATGGGAAACAAGTTTACTTAAAAATATTCAGGAATTAGGTAGTCTGGTGACTGAAGATGAAAGTATTAGTACAAATCTGCAACAATTCCGCAGTCAAATTGCTGAACTTTATATAGCTAAAGCCAATGATACTCTGCAAGCAGAACGTTTTGACGCTGCTGATGGTTATGTCGATATCGGTGAACGATTTGCACCAGGCATACAAGAATTAATGGATATGCGTAATGCAGTTACCAGTGCCCGTGAAGAATCTGATCGACAAGCACGCGTCGAAGCAAATAAGAGTGACTTCAAGACATTTACAGAGGCAGATAATATCACTGAAGCTGGAAAGTTATTTGAACAACTAAAAGCGGATCTTCTAGAAACTGATGATTATATTGCTTTTGAAGCGCCGCAAATGCTGGCAGACAGTCACGCCAGACTTGCACAAAAAAGTGCTGAAACAAAAGATTACGCTACCGCTTATGCTTTTGTTACGAAGGGGCTGGAAATTGATTCAACCAATGCTTTATTGGGAACTCTAAAAAATGAATACCAATCAGAAGCAAACATAATCGAATTAAGTAGCTTATTTAAAACTGCAACGTCATTCCCTGTCG
>CAYTIZ010000271.1:0-3662 GCA_964437885.1 uncultured Enterobacteriaceae bacterium | reverse complement strand
CAACAAACCAGGCAACTATATTATTAGCAACATCCGTTAATGAATGAACCGCATCAGCAATTATCGCCAAAGATCCTGTTGATAAACCAACGAGTAACTTTGCTAGCAACACCAATAGGTTTGCACTGCCCTCGATAATAATCAGGCGTTGAATCTTTCTGTCACGTTCAGAAAAATTTATTTTATTCGAATTATTGAATAACACTTAATTTAACTCTGTTCATTTGGATGCCCATCACTCAAATCATCAATAAATTGTCTTGCTTCAGTAGTAGTATAACCATAATGTTTTTTTACCAATGCCACTGCATCAAATGTATATCCCTTACTTACTCGATCCAGAATCATATCATCGAGTTCCTTGCCTTTTAATGAATCGACTGTTGAATCAGAATCATTTTTTATTTCTGGTTCAATACTTGTTCGTAATGAAAATGATTCTAATTGCCTTGGCAATTTTTAGTTTAATCCCATTCCATCTGACACGTAGAATATTGTTATCAATCAATCTCACTGGATAATCATGATGTTTAACGCCTGATATTTTTTGGCTCGATTTTTTATTCGCTTTTGCCCGGCGTATTCTGTCTTTTATTTCCACTATTTCAGATTTTGGCACTTTGTTATTTCTAGCTACAAACAACTCATGCTGTAAGTCGCTTACTTCTGAACTTGGTGGTTTTCGCCTTCGCTCTTTATTCAGCCCCGCTACAATTGCTTCCATCTCGGCTTCCGATAAATTTAATTTCATATCAGATAGGTGAAAAATTCTGTTACTGCACTGTCGCCCTGAACTCTTGATGAAGTTTCTTTGGTTTTACGTACCCAAACAATATCACGCCATGATAATTCAATGACAACAGGATCAGTTTCAGTATAATTAAGATTCTGGAAAGAACGATATTTAATCAAATATCGATTGGAACTCAATTTAAGCAACCAATTAGTGAGGCGCAAACAAGCCCAGAATCGAGACCAGGCTCCCCATGCTATAAGACCAAGCCAGAATACAATCCAGAAATAAACAAATAACCCCCAAATCGGAGTATTGTGATAATAGCCTTTCGATATAAATAGATAGGTACAGACTACTATCGGAATAAATAAAACAGTGAATACGACAATATTAGCGACGTTCGAATTACGAAAAATCTCCCCATCAAAAGCAGTGTCAGCAATATCCAGAATACTAATCAGTCTCATAACACATCAAATCTCGTATCCATAAGCACATAAACTCTTTAATAATACATTTTTATCATAAACTCACTTAAAGCATATCCCTGAATCACATAAAGCACCAAGACCATTTAAAGCTACATTTCATATTTATATTGATATAGATCAATGATTCTTAGCACACTTAAGCCTATAAAGAGAATAAGTGTTTATTTTATATGACTAAAAAGACAAGGAAATTACTATGAAATATTTAATAATGTTCACGCATGTATTTTTATTTGCCCTTTTAAGCCAAATAGCATTAGCAGGTGGCAATTCAGAATATTACCAAGCAAAGGATGGCAATGTTGACGCAGCAACTTTTATTGGATGGACTACATACCATAGTGTTTGCGTAAGCTGTCACGGTGTTGGCGCAGTAGGCAGCGATATTGCACCAGACTTAACAGAAATTGCAGATCGTTTTAGCCCGGAGCAGTTTAGATTAAAGGTAATGCATACGACTATTGTCAGATTTACTACTGATGATTGGTTAAATATGGAAGAAAACATGTATAAAGAAATTGCCAAACAGGAAAGCCGTGATAAAGGCGAACTGGAAAAAATGCCACGTTGGAAATACAGCCCAGTTGTCAAACAGAACATAAACAATATCTATCGTTACCTGAAAGCACGTGCGGACGGTGCAATTGGGCCAGATAGACCGGGAGTGATAAAAGAGTAAATAATATTATTAAGCTTCCCTCAATAAGAGGGAAGCTTAAGTTTATAATTATTTCTTTTTAAATTTTAATGTCCAACGATCCGTATTGCCCGTAACTGTTTTACGCCCTACTTCATAACGTAATTCATCATCAGGACGATAATGCAGGCTGGAATAATCGACAAGTTCAAATCCTGCAGATTGAATTTCCTTAATCGCCTTAACTGGATCAAAGCGGCGTCGGTTTGCTGCTGTTTCTTCATTTTGCATATGCCGACGTGAATGATCGACCACGGCATAGATACCACCAACTTTTAACACTTTATAGACCGCATCGTTCATCGCCATTCGACCAGCATCATCAAAGTTATGATAATTACGAAAGGTTAAAACCATATCGACATCGCTTAAGTCCATATTTGTATTTTCTAATTTATAATTGCGTGCGCCCTCAGGACGATAGACCTTAGCTTCTTTTGCCACTATCTTCACTTTATCAAAAGGCGCTATACCTAAAATATTTTTTTCTATTCTACTCGTACCAAAGGCAACATAAAGTTCACCTTTATCTCGCATGACCGGAGCCAAAACACGTGTATACCAGCCACCACCAGGTATTAATTCCACAATCTTCATATCATCACGTAAGCCAAAAAACTTAAGCGTCTCTACTGGCTTACGATTTTTATCACGTACAACATCCTTCTCTGGACGACTATCTGCAACTAAGGCCTTCTCGATTTTTTCTTTAACCGCATCGAATTCAGCCGCAATACTATTTATGCTAAATAATGTAAATAAAATAAGAATTGACGGTTTTTTGATTAAATGACTCATGAAAACTCCTCGTTACGAGAAAATAAATAATAATATTGTATTAACTTTACAATGATATGACCATCATATCCAAAATAGATTTCATGCTTGAAAATCATCAAACATAAATAAAGGTAGCTTTACGACTGCAATCTGTTAATGTGCGCGCACCTGTGATTCCAGAATAACTCACAGAGCGTCATCTTTAGTTGTTAGTATGACCCGGTAAAATATTAGTCGCCGATTCTAACTATTCCTCCTTTTTGAGAGCCAATTATTTGCATGCCGCGTAAAACGGCAAAATTACTCTATGCCCCAGGCTGCTCCGCAATAATGCGCGTGCGCCGAAACTTAAGTCAACCGATCTGGAATTAGCTGGAAACAACTATTAGCGTTGGCAAAATCTATTTTAGGAAAAAATATTTAAATGAAATTTGAAACTCTCGGGTTATCCGAAGAATTGTTGCGCGCTGTGCGTGACACTGGTTATACCAATGCAACCCCTATTCAGGCACAAGCCATCCCCGCCATATTAAAAGGTTCGGATGTCATGGCTGCCGCACAAACCGGCACAGGAAAAACAGCCGGTTTTACATTACCCTTATTACAACTGCTTAGTAACAAACCAAAAACAAAAAGTAACCGTGTCCGCGCACTGGTGTTAACTCCCACTCGTGAGCTTGCCGCGCAAATACAAGACAGTGTATTGACCTATGGCAAACATATGAACCTACGCTCTGCTGTTGTTTTTGGTGGTGTTGGCATTAATCCACAAATGATGAAGCTGCGTAAAGGTGTCGACGTACTTGTCGCAACCCCCGGTCGTTTGCTCGATCTCTATCAACAAAATGCAGTGCGTTTCGATGAAATTGAAATACTCGTACTTGATGAAGCCGACCGCATGTTAGATATGGGCTTTATACATGACATTAAAAAAATCATGTCACTGTTACCAAAGAAA
>CAYTIZ010000270.1:0-3663 GCA_964437885.1 uncultured Enterobacteriaceae bacterium | reverse complement strand
TATGTTTAAAATTTAAATATTTCAATCACTGAATCTGAAATCAAACAAGACTGGTTCAATATCGGGGCGACCGTTCAGGACAGTGCAGGCAATAGCTATGATTTACTCGATGCACTTGTGGCTTTGGTGAAAGAACAGCCTGATTTACTTGATCCACGGATTTTTGGTCATCTGAATGACAGTCACATTTTCACCGTGAAAACTGCAGCGGATCAACCAGATTTGGCTTTATCCGCAAAGGACATTAAGCCGGTATTGTTGCATCTGCAGAGCATTTTACAGCAAGAAGAGCGTAGCATAGATCGCTATGATGCGAGTCAACTATTAGAATTACAACATCATCTGGGGATGGTGTGGCAGGTCAGTAATCGCCTGCAGCAATTTGCGCAGAAATTCAAACAAGGCTATCAGCAACAACTGCCGACACCACAAGGTTTTCAGGGGGAATTACGTCCATACCAGCAGCAGGGCCTAGGCTGGTTACAGTTTTTAAGGGAAACCCAGCATGGCGGGATTCTGGCGGATGATATGGGTTTGGGTAAAACAGCACAAACTTTAGCCCACTTACTCATGGAAAAGCAGGCTGGATATTTGCAGGACAGTCCCGCCTTAATTGTTGCACCCACATCGCTGATGCATAACTGGTTCAAAGAAGCGGAGAAATTTACCCCTGAGCTCAAGGTATTGCTGCTACAGGGGCCCGACCGCCATCAGTATTTTGAGCAGATTTCACACTATGACATTGTGTTAACCACCTACCCGCTCTTGGCGAGAGATGAAGAGCAACTGAAGCAATATGAATATCATCAACTCATTCTGGATGAAGCGCAGAATATTAAAAATCCGCGTGCCAAAGCTGCACAGGTAGTACGGCAATTAACAGCGCGACATCGTCTATGTCTAACTGGTACACCTATGGAAAATCATTTGGGTGAGCTGTGGGCACTATTTTATTTTCTAATGCCAGGATTTTTATATTCACAAGAAATCTTTAATAAAAAGTACCGCTATCCTATTGAAAAACGCGGTGATCAGCAGTTAAGGCAAAAGTTGGTAAACCGCATTAAACCCTTTATTTTACGTCGCTTGAAAACTGACGTTGCCAAGGAATTGCCTGAAAAAACCACGATTGAAGTCAATATTGACATGAATGAGCAGCAATCCAAGCTATACGAGGCTGTTCGCGCCACGATGCAGGCAAATATTCAGAAAATTGTGGCAGAAAAAGGCTTTAAGCGTAGTCAAATCCAAATTTTAGATGCCTTGCTGAAGCTGCGTCAGGTCTGTTGTCATCCTAGCTTGCTGAAACTGGATTCAGTTAAAACCGGGCAGGCGTATTCTGCCAAACTTGAACAGTTGATGGATATGGTTGTTCCAATGGTGGAAGAGGGACGAAAAATTCTTATTTTCTCTCAGTTTACCTCAATGTTGGAACTGATTGAACAACAGCTCTATCACGCAAAAATTGGCTATGTGAAGCTGACTGGAAAGACCAAAAAGCGAGATGAAGTCATTACAGCATTTCAGTCTGGACAAGTGCCGGTATTTTTAATCAGTCTGAAAGCAGGAGGGGTTGGTCTGAATCTAACTGCCGCAGATACGGTCATTCACTATGATCCATGGTGGAACCCTGCTGCTGAAGATCAAGCTTCAGATCGTGCATGGCGGATTGGACAGGACAAGCCGGTATTTGTGTATAAGCTGATTACCAATAAAAGCATAGAAGAAAAAATTATTGCCTTGCAGCAGAATAAAGCAGAACTGGCACAGTCTATTCTAAGCACAGATCATGAGGGAGAAGCGAAACTGACGGAAAATGATGTGATGAAATTGTTTGAGAAATTTTAGCTTGGTTACAGGTTTCCTCTAATCATCTGTAAGTATCTGAAAGTCTGGATGCAATTTTTTCCAATGTTCTCTTAATTTTTCTTTATGAACAGAAATCATAGGTAAGTCTAGTAATAGCACTGGCCATACTGACCGTGCTTTGTCCATGATCGCGTGAAGTTGTTTTTCAATAACACGCCATGGAACACCGACTTTTTCAGCCCATTCTTCAAAGTGTTTCATCTCAGCTAAATACCAATCTTTATTTTTGGCAAGATTTAATGCGAAATGACGCTCATTTTCAATATATACACTGGTCATTAATATATCGTATGCGGGAGATAATCTGGGTGCACTTTTATCATGATAAATCATACTCCAGTTTTTTAAGTGCGCATCTCCATTGGCGAGTAAAATATTGACGAGTAAACGGCTGGCAAATTGCTGAATATCAATAATTTTGTTATCTGAATAGTGATAAATGATCTTACCGATCTGCTCATAATTTGTGGTGCTGTATTTCTGGTGTGGATATGAACCAAAGATCTGAGCAAAATCTTCAATATGAATAAGCTCTGTAGTATTAGCAGTACTCTGCCTATCGAATCTCTTAATTGCAAAAGCATATTGCTCTTGGGGTAGATTTAATGGTGGAAGGTCTTGTAAGAGTGCCATATCTACCAAACGAATCTCTGGGATATCTATTCCGACCATTTTGGCAAGGATCATCATAGAGTATTCATTCAGCGGAACAAAAGCATGTCTGGTAGAAGGAGTTTTGACAATCCAATCACCGAGTAGGCTGGATTCCGTTGCCTGTGCTAATGTAAAACGCCCATCTTTGGCTTTCATGGAAAACTTCATTTGGACGCCAGCCAAGGAAAACTTATTATTTGTCCGAATCTCTTGTTTTAAGATCTGATCTGGATTCGAGATCTGAAGCTTAAATTTTATTCCATCTGGGATTTCTTCTGGATCTACTGGGGTTGCAATCAGTGCCCCAGGTAAGTCATGACCTAAAGCTGCCAATAACTGAAATTCATTGTCTATATGTATTTTGAGGCTTTGTGCTATGAGTTCGCGTAATGCACCTTCTGGTAGCAGATTTGATAGCAAGGGGTGTAAGCGCTGATGTGTAACATAGGTCTTTTCTAAAATCTTATCCGCTTGAGGATATAAAGGGGAAGTAAGCAAGCTCAAGGTCGGACGTTGCTGATCCAAGTGAAAAGAATCTGTGAAAACCAGAATATTTTTTCCGCTCTGAAATCCTGCCAAGTATCCAACGACAACGTGATGTAATGTTAATTTCAGGACTGCAACAGTATTCATGGTTCCTCTCCTCCGAGAAGACCTTTCCATGGGTTAGTCATTAAGTCATCTTGATCTTCAATAGTGACTTTAATTTCATCATTCAATAATTGTCTAATCAAATGAACCTTATCATCTGGGATGAGCATCAGTTGAGCATTTAGTCCTGCCGCAATAATTTCTAAGGTATCTAATCGAGGATTGCCTTGACTTTCCAGTTTTTGGTACTGCTGTCTTGAAATGCCTGTACGTGATTGCATATCAACTTGCTTTAAACCCAATAGGGTTCGTCTTTTTTTGACTTGCTGTAGTAAAGACTTATTTAGTGTAGACATATTTATTGCTTTTTGGTGGTATAAGAAGCATATTAGTTGCTTTTTTTTTGAAAAGCAATTTATGAATTTATCATTTCGATCTGTAAAATAGCCCTACTTGTATGAGAAATGGGTGTTCAAATTGTTGTTGATTTTGCATTGAACCGTACCGGGTTTGTCGGAGACTTTTTTATTTAAGTTAGGCCACCTGACC
>CAYTIZ010000269.1:1894-3667 GCA_964437885.1 uncultured Enterobacteriaceae bacterium | reverse complement strand
TGGATTTTAATTAAATGCCCAACTCCCAAATCATCATCTACCAAGCCGAAGACGGTCAACCCTGTTTTGTGATTGGCTTAGAAGGTGTGATCGTGACTTATTCCCAGTCGCCTTTTGGTAAAATAGGATGAAAAAATTAATCCGCAATTCAACGGCTGAATTTTTGATTTTTACGGCCCAGGCTGGTGACGATAGCATTGAAGTCAGGGTTGAGGATGAGACCGTATGGCTGACGCAGAAATTGATGGCCGAATCCTTTCAAAAATTAATACAAATCATGGGAATCGATGAGCTAATAGCGCCGATCCCGGCGCTGGTATTGGAAGCAGGAAAGGCTTGAATGAGCAAGGAAAAAACAAAAAATGTGCCCAATAATTCATTCACTGAGTTTCTTCTCTATACCACGCCAGATAGTAAAGTAAAGGTTGAGATATTTTTAAAGGATGAGAATATTTGGCTGACTCAGGATCGAATTGCCGAACTGTTTGGCGTGCAGCGGCCCGCAATCACCAGGCACCTGAAAAATATTTTCCAGTCTGGTGAGTTAGCAGTGGATTCAGTTAGTTCCATTTTGGAACTAACTGCTCGGGATGGTAAAAGCTACAGGACGAAATTTTACAATCTTGATGCAATTATTTCGGTTGGCTATCGAGTTAACTCCAAGCAGGCAACTCAGTTTCGAATCTGGGCTACGGAGCGCCTTAAGGAATACATCATTAAAGGTTTTACTATGGATGATGAAAGACTTAAGAACCCCTATCACTTTTTTGGCGAGGACTACTTCGAGGAGCAGTTAGAACGTATTCGGAATATCCGTTCCAGCGAGCGTCGCTTTTACCAGAAAATTACAGATATCTACGCTCAATGCAGTGCGGACTACAATAAGGATGCGGAAGAGACAAACTGTTTCTTTTCCACAGTGCAAAATAAACTACACTGGGCTATTACGCAGCGGACAGCCGCAGAAATTATCCATAATCGAGCTGACAGTCAAAAAATGAATATGGGACTCACTTCATGGAAAAATGCCCCTGCCGGTTCAATCCGCAAGCCTGATGTTTCAATTGCCAAGAATTATTTGAGCAAAGAAGAATTGGATGGATTAAACCGAATAGTGACAATGTATTTGGATTATGCGGAAATGCAGGCGAGGAATGGACAAGTCATGAATATGCGGGATTGGGTTAAGAAACTTGACGCATTTCTTCATTTTAATGAGAGAGAAATTCTTGATAATGCAGGGAAAATCAGTGCCGAGATTGCTAAAAACTTTGCTGAATCGGAGTATGAAAAATACCGTATCGTACAAGACAGGTTGTTTGAATCCGATTTTGACCAACTGATTAGCTTACAAAAGAAAAAGCCTGAAGATCAATAATGCTCAAAAGTATCGAGACGGCAAATGAACAATGATACGCAGACTATTATGCTCTCTGCTCTGCAACACTATGCTTTTTGTCCACGCCAATGCGCCTATATCCATATTGAACGTCTTTGGCAGGATAATTATTTAACAGCAAAAGGCATCCAGTTACATGAACGTGTGCATAGCAATGAATCAGAGAAACGTGGTGACTTAAAAACAGAACGCGGCGTCCAGGTATATTCAGATCAATATGGTCTTACGGGGCAACTTGATTTACTTGAGATCCAGTTAGAGCCTTTTCAACTTACGCCTGTTGAATATAAACGCGGCAAACCCAAGATCAGTGATTGTGACCGCATTCAACTTTGCGCCCAGGTCTTATGCCTGGAGGAGATGCGAGATGTTTC
>CAYTIZ010000269.1:0-1884 GCA_964437885.1 uncultured Enterobacteriaceae bacterium | reverse complement strand
ATTAACCGTGCTGCATTATGGTACTGGCAGGTTCGCAAACGCGAATGGATTGAGATTGATGAGGTGCTGCGTTCACTGACTATAAATACCATCAATGCAACTCATAAACTGCTTGATGGCACTATTATTCCAAAAGCCATCTATTCAAAATCCTGCAAGGCCTGTTCTTTTTATGATATTTGCCAACCGCGCAAAACCGATCAATCCGTTAAATATGTGAAGGAGTTATTCAAGAATGAAAAAATTACTGAATAGCTTATACATCACTACCGATGGCAGTTATGTTCATAAAGAGCGTGAGACATTGGTGATAGAACAGGAAGGAGAGAAGGTATTTCAGTTGCCTTTCCATTCTATCCAAAATATGTTTTGCTTTGGCCGAGTTATGGTATCTCCTGGTTTGATGGCTGCTTGTGGTGATAAAGGCATTGGCATTTCGTTTTTCACAGGATATGGAAAATTTCAATCCCGCTTGCAAGGCCCACAATCAGGCAATGTATTACTAAGGCGTGCTCAATATCGTGAGGCGGATCAATCACCGCAGATTCTGGCACGGCTCTTTATTGCAGCCAAGTTAGCCAATAGCCGAAATGTCATTATGAGACATCAAAGGAACCATGGACAGGATGAGCAACTGGAGAAACTGGTTAGCTCTTTGGCGAATAATCTAAAGCGGCTGGAAAGATCCAGTGATGTTGACCAGATGCGTGGTATCGAAGGTGATTCAGCGGCCTCCTATTTTGGCTGTTTCAATAGTTTAATTGTTGAAAATTTACGCGAATCCTTTTCGTTTTCAGGAAGAACAAAGCGACCACCGCTTGACAGAGTCAATGCCTTGCTTTCTTTTTCTTATACTTTGTTAACTCATGAGATTGCCTCAGCCTTGCAAGGAGTAGGCATCGATCCTTATGTGGGCTTTTTGCATACAGACAGATCGGGGCGTTTAAGTCTGGCACTGGACATGCTGGAAGAATTTCGTGCCTGGTGGTGTGATCGTTTTGTCTTGACATTAATTAATCGAAAACAAATAAGTCCAAATGATTTTATTGAGGAAAGCAGCGAGGCAATCCTGTTGACTGATGATGCGCGCAAGAAATTCTTGACGGCATGGCAAGAGAAAAAACAAGACGAACTTAAGCACCCTTATACTGGCGAAAAAATCCAGATTGGCTTATTACCACATGTTCAGGCAATGTTGCTGTCGCGTTATTTACGTAAAGACATGGAAATATATACGCCTTTTGTTTCACGATAGGAAACCACTATGTTGATGCTGATTACTTATGATGTAAGCCTGACTGATGGGACGGGGCAAAAACGGCTGCGACAAATCAGTAAAACATGCCTGGATTATGGCATGCGTGTGCAATATTCAGTCTTCGAGTGTGAAATTACCCCGGCACAATGGGTAGAGTTAAAAGGTGCGTTAATGGACATTTATGATCCCGATGTCGATAGTTTGCGTTTTTACCATTTGGGAGCAAACTGGAAACGCCGGGTTGAACATCACGGGGCAAAAGAAACACTAGATATACTCAGAGATTCCTTGATTTTATAGCTTCGCTAACGTCTCGTTCTCATTAAAAACCAGTAGGGGTAGCGATTTTATAACGTATTGATATTTTTAGTTATTGGTTATATATCTTAACCAATATTGTTCTTTAACAATTAAAATTTTGACGTTAGCGCATATTGAGACTTTCACTGTTATTAAACAGTAAGTTAGAATCTGTTGGTCGCGCCCTTCACGGGCGCGTGGATTGAAACATTGTCGAGAGCTAGCGGCTCGCGCTGGTATCAAGTCGCGCCCTTCACGGGCGCGTGGATTGAAACAGATAATGACCTTACGTGAATTAATGCAAGCCGGGTCGCGCCCTTCACGGG
>CAYTIZ010000268.1:0-3674 GCA_964437885.1 uncultured Enterobacteriaceae bacterium | reverse complement strand
GCTCTAAAAATCCTAATTCGTAAACTGACTAACCCTTCTTTCATAAGCCTGACTAAACTCACTGGCAAATACTTCCGCTTCTGATACTTGTCCTTCAGATAATTTGCCGCGCACACGAGTTAACGCTTCGCTTATATGCTTACTACCCAAATCATTCGCTAATAATAACCATGCGTAGGCACGAATATAATCTCTTTTGACACCCAACCCTTTTATATAACGCACGCCAAGCATATGTTGTGATTTTTGATAGCCCTGTCTAGCTGCCTTTTCAAACCATGAGCAGGCTATGGTTTCATCTTTTTCCACACCTTTACCGGAGACATAAAGATGCCCCAGACGATATTGCGCTTTGTTATAGCCTGCCTCTGCGGCCTTGCGATACCATTTAACCGCTTCTATTTCATTAAGAGGTAATCCTAAACCAAAGGCGTGAAGTTTTCCAAGTTGATAATTTGCTTTGGCGTAAGATTGTTTCGCTGCTGCTTGAAAACATTTTTCAGCCGCAGCGTAATCCTGAGGAACGCCCAATCCATTAATATAAAAAAGTCCCATATTAAATTGGGCACGCACATAACCTTGTTTTGCGGCTAGTTGATGCCATTTAAATGCTTCTTCGTCGTCCTGTGGAACACCGATTCCACCTCCGTACATTAATGCAAGATTATATTGTGCCTTGGCATAACCCTGATTAGCTGCTTCCTGATACCAATGAGCAGCGTCTTTTTCATTTACTTCTGTGCCCGCACCTTGAGCAAACATTAAGCCAACATTAAGTTGTGCTTTCATATGTCCCTGTTCAGCGGCTAGTAAATACCATTTCATAGCTTCAACATCATTTCTTGATGAGCCTATACCTTTAGAATACATATAAGCCAAATTGTAGCGCGCTCCGGCATGGCCAAGCTCAGCTGACTTAAGATACCAATCAAATGCCTGTTCATAGTTCTTTTCTACACCTAGACCATGTTGGTAACACCAGGCCAGGTTAACTTGCGCGGTTGCATCACCTTTTTCTGCTGATTTGTTTAGCCATTGCACCGCTTGTTCATGATCTTCAGGCACACCTACTCCACGCATATACATTTGACCAAGAAATGATTGTGCCTTACCCGAATCTTGTTCAGCAGCTTTTCGATACCAATACGCAGCCTGCCCCTGATCTAACGGAACACCAAAACCGTGCTCATAAAGATCAGCGAGTTGCAGCTGGGCATCAACATCACCCGTATTGGCATCCTTTGTTAATGCAGATAACTGAGAGCTCATACAGTCATTATACCTTTGCACCGAAAAATCATCTGGAAAAGATTATCCTGTATCACACTGTTTATATGGTAATTTTATTATTTTTAGCGTCATTTAATAAGTACTGCAAAACTTCTGATAGACTCGCACTATGCCAGAAGACAACAACGTTTATAATTATAGCCAACTTATACCGGATACAATCATTAATGCGATAGAGTCATTGGATTACGTCTGTGATAAGCGCATTCTTGCGCTTAACAGCTATGAAAACAGGGTTTATCAAGTCGGAATTGAGGATGAACAGCCTATTATAGCCAAGTTTTACCGACCCGCTCGTTGGACTGACGAAATGATTAGAGAGGAGCAGCAGTTCACGCTGGAATTAGCTAATGCTGATTTACCCGTTGTAGCCCCTTTAACGATAAATAACGAAACGATATTCAACTTTGAAGGTTATCGCTTTTCTCTCTACCCGCGCTTTGGTGGCTATGCACCTGAACTGGATAATCCCGATCACTTGTTGCAACTAGGTCGAATACTGGCGCAACTACATAATATCGGCGAAACAAAATCATTTGTAGAACGACCCGAAATTACTATCGAAGATTTTTCTATAAAACCAATAAAATATATTATAGAAAATAATTTTATTCCCAGAGATTTGGAAATTGCTTATTCGACACTAACCGATGATCTACTTGGCAGAATTAAAACGTGTTTCGAGCAAGCTGGAAATTATAAAAGTTTAAGACTACATGGCGATTGTCATCAAGGTAATATATTAACCCGTGATGATAAATTCTATATCGTCGATTTTGATGATTCACGAACCGGACCTGCAGTACAGGATATATGGATGTTTTTGTCGGGTGATCGACAATACATGACAGCGAGGCTGAATGATTTTATGGAAGGATATACTGAGTTTCGTGACTTTGCTCCGCGTGAGCTACATTTGATTGAAGCGCTCAGAACTTTACGACTAATTCATTATGCAGCATGGTTAGCACAACGTTGGGAAGACCCGGCTTTTCCAATCGCATTCCCCTTCTTTAATACTCAGAATTATTGGGAAGAGCACATCCTTTGTTTACGAGAGCAGGCATCGTTGATGGAAGAACTACCACTCGTTTGGCAAAGACATTAGATGCCCTTTTAATATATTGAGTATGGAAAAAGTAATAAACACAGAGCAAACAATGACTGGGAAAGCCATAGGTAAAAAAGAGCTCGAAGAATATAACTGGCAATATATTCTTAATATTGCCAAGCAACATAAACATCAATTGATATTAGCCAATATCATTGCGCTTATTGCCACATTGGCAAGCGTCCCTGTACCTTTATTGCTACCATTATTGGTTGATGAAGTACTGTTAAACAAACCGGGGATTGTTGTTAACTCCATTAATAGTATTACACCATCGTTATGGCACAGCCCGGTACTTTATATTTCATCTATTCTTGTTATTACTTTATTTCTACGTCTTGCTGCATTGGTTCTGAATGTATTTCAAACAAGACAATTTACTATTATTGCTAAAGATGTGATTTTTCTTATTCGTCGTACTCTGCTATTGCGATTAAGCAGTGTGTCAATGTCTGAATACGAAACATTAGGAAGTGGAACAGTTGCTTCTTATTTCGTCACTGACCTTGCTACTGTTGATGAATTTGTTGGTTCTACTCTCAGTAGACTATTAGTTGCTGTCCTGACAGTCATCGGCGTCGCAATTATTTTACTCATCATGCATTGGCAGATTGCATTGTTAATTTTGCTTGCCAATCCTATTGTAATTTACTTCACTACGATATTAGGCAAACGCGTAAAAGAATTGAAGAAAAATGAAAACTCGGCTTTTGCACTATTTCAACAATCTCTTGTTGAAACACTCGATTCTATTCATCAGATCCGCGCCAGCAATAGAGAAAAGCATTATTTACAACGCATCATCGAACAAGCCAGAGAAGTAAAAAATCACGGAATTGCTTTCGCGTGGAAAAGCGACACGGCAGGTCGTTTGAGTTTTGTCGTGTTTCTATTTGGCTTTGATATTTTCCGCGCTGTTGCAATGGTTATGGTTATTTATTCCGGTTTGAGCATTGGTCAGATGTTTGCCGTATTTGGTTACCTCTGGTTCATGATGGCTCCGGTACAGGAAATACTAAATATTCAATATGCTTTTTATAATGCCAAAGCAGCACTGGGGCGCATCAATGAATTATTAAAACTTAAACTGGAACCCGACTATCCCCATATCATTAATCCATTTGAAAACAAGAATACCGTTGGCATTAGCATTTCTGATCTTCATTTTGCTTATGGTCATGATGATGATAGCGTCGATGTATTAAATGGGATTAACCTTAAAATTGAACCCGGAGAAAAAGTAGCCCTGGTCGGAGCAAGTGGCGGAGGCAAA